>JAAFHE010000030.1 GCA_013298265.1 Lysobacterales bacterium
TTGAGCTGGAGGCGCACCCCCGGATGCTCGTCGCGAAACGCGCGCACCAGCGGCGGCAGCAGGTACTGGATCGTCGACGAGCCGGCCGCGATGCTGACCTCGCCCGCATCCAGTCCCTGTAGCTGACTACGGAACTGCTGGTCGAGCCCTTCGAGCCCCTCCACCAGCGGCCGCGCCAGTTCGTACAGCATCTGGCCCTCGCGCGTCAGCACGAAGCGCGGCCTCGCGCGCTCCAGCAGGCGCACGTCCAGCTCGGTTTCCAGCGCGGAGAGCTGCAGGCTGATCGCCGCCTGCGAGAGGAATAGCGCCTCCCCGGCGCGCGCCAGGGTGCCGAACTTCACAATATGGCAAAACGCACGCAATTGCTTGATTCTATTGCCTTTGTAGTAGAAGCGTGGAGTTTTTTCAGCATCTCCGCGCGGTTTGGTCTTGCGCTTGGCACGCGCGCGCGCCGGTGTAGCGGCAGGCGGCACTGCACCGCCGCGCCCCGGTTTCAAACGATCGTTTGATGTCGCCATGATTTTCAATCACTTGGAATTGCTTTAACGATGTTAAAGCAATGCATTGAAATGTTTGGTTTGTCAAATGGTGCACCGCACGCATAGTCTCGACCCCCTTGAAGCCGGTGGACGGAGATGGCGATGGCAGTTCCTGTGGACCAGTTCAGCGCGGCAGCGGTGGACATCCGTGCCGTGCTCAAGCCCGGCTACGAGCAGATCCTGAGCACACCGGCACTGGCCTTCCTTGCTGCGCTGCACCGGCGCTTCGATGCGCGCCGGCGCGAACTGCTCGAGGCCCGCATCACCCGGCAGAGCCGCTTCGATGCCGGCGAGCTGCCGGACTTCCTTCCCGACACCCGCGCAATCCGCGAATCCGATTGGACCGTCGCGCCGATTCCGGTCGCCCTGATCGACCGCCGCGTCGAAATCACCGGCCCGGTCGAACGCAAGATGATCATCAACGCGCTGAACTCGGGCGCGAAGGTGTTCATGGCTGACTTCGAGGATTCCTCGGCGCCGACCTGGGAGTCGATGCTCGACGGCCAGATCAACCTGCGCGACGCCGTCGCCGGCACGATCGACTACCGCACAACCGACGGCCGCGAATATCAGCTCAAGCCCGATACCGCCGCGCTCGTCGTGCGTCCGCGCGGCTGGCACCTGCCCGAAAAGCATGCCCGCGTCGACGGCGAGGAAATGGCCGGCGCGCTGTTCGACTTCGGCCTTTACGCCTTCCACAACGCGCAGATCCTGCAAGGCCGCGATCGCGGACCGTATTTCTACCTGCCGAAACTGGAAAGCCATCGCGAAGCGGCGCTGTGGGACGAGGTGATGGCGTTTGCCGAAACCGAACTGGATCTATCCGCCGGCAGCATGAAGGCGACCGTGCTGATCGAGACCCTGCCGGCGGTGTTCGAGATGCACGAGATCCTGTACGCGCTGAAGACGCGCGTCGTCGGCCTGAACTGCGGCCGCTGGGACTACATTTTTTCCTATATCAAAACGTTCCGCGCCCATCGCAGCCACATCCTGCCCGAGCGCAGCCAGGTCGGCATGACCGTGCCGTTCCTCAAGGCCTATTCGGAATTGCTGATCCAGACCTGCCATCGCCGCGGCGCCTTTGCCATGGGCGGCATGGCGGCGCAGATCCCGATTTCCGGTGACGCCGACGCAAACGAGCAGGCGCTGACACGCGTGCGCGCCGACAAGCAGCGCGAGGCCAGGGCCGGCCACGACGGCACCTGGGTGGCGCACCCGGGCCTGATCGCGGTGGCGCTGGCCGAGTTCGACGCGGCCATGCCGGGCGCGAACCAGCTCGACAGGCTTCGCGACGACGTGCGCGTGTCCCGCGACGACCTGATCATCGCGCCAGCCGGAACGATCACGCGCGCGGGCTTCCTCAACAACATCGACGTCTGCGTGCGCTACCTCGCCGCCTGGCTCGACGGCCTGGGCTGCGTGCCTATCCACCACCTGATGGAAGACGCGGCCACGGCGGAGATTTCGCGTGCCCAGCTATGGCACTGGCTGCATCACGCCGGACTGAAGCTCGACGACGGCACGCCGCTGGATTTCGCGCTGTTCGACGAAGCCATCCAGACCATCACCGAGCGCCTGCCCAAGTCCGGCCTGCCAGGACAGGAGCGTGTGCCGCAGGCCGCCTGGATGCTGGCCGAGCTCACCCACGCGCGCCAGCTCGCCGATTTCCTGACTCTGCCCGCTTACGCGCTGCTGCCGTAGGGGGAATTCCATACACGTTGTCGAGCTATCGCTCTTGCGTTGGGCATCAGATGTCCACGACCCCGCCAACGCCTGCTTTGCAGGCATTGGCCGCCGCCAAACCCGTATTGCTCACCACATTCGCACCACACGACCACAAGGCTGATGACCATGACGAATGCTTTCGCGACCGCCGAACAGCTGTCCCAGGACTGGCAGAACAATCCGCGCTGGGCCGGCGTCACGCGCAACTATTCCGCCGCCGACGTGGTACGCCTGCGCGGCACTGTGCCGATCGAGCATTCGATCGCCCGCCTCGGCGCGGAAAAGCTCTGGAGCCATCTGCACAAGGAACCGTTCGTCAATGCCCTCGGCGCGCTGACCGGCAACCAGGCCATGCAGCAGGTCAAGGCCGGCCTCAAGGCAATCTACCTGTCGGGCTGGCAGGTCGCCGCCGACGCGAACATCGCCGGCGAAATGTACCCGGACCAGTCGCTATACCCGGCCAACTCGGTGCCGCAGGTGGTCAAGCGCATCAACAACACGCTGCTGCGCGCCGACCAGTTGCACCATGCCGAAGGCAAGGACGACATCGACTGGCTGCAGCCCATCGTGGCCGACGCGGAAGCCGGCTTCGGCGGCGTGCTCAATGCGTTTGAGCTCATGAAGGCCATGATCGAGGCTGGCGCCGCGGGCGTGCATTTCGAAGACCAGCTCGCCAGCGTCAAGAAATGCGGCCACATGGGCGGCAAGGTACTGGTGCCGACGCGCGAGGCGATCGAGAAACTCAACGCCGCGCGCCTTGCGGCCGACGTCATGGGCGTGCCGACGATTCTGGTCGCACGCACCGACGCCGAAGCCGCCGATCTGCTGACCTCGGACATCGACGACAACGACAAGTCCTTCTGCACCGGCGAACGCACCGTCGAAGGTTTCTACAAGACCCGGCCCGGCATCGACCAGGCCATCAGCCGCGGCCTCGCCTACGCGCCCTACGCCGACCTGGTCTGGTGCGAAACCGGCAAGCCGGACCTCGCCTTCGCCAAGCGATTCGCCGAGGCCATCCACGCCAAATACCCGGGCAAGATGCTGGCCTACAACTGCAGCCCGAGCTTCAACTGGAAGAAGAACCTCGACGACGCGACCATCGCGAAGTTCCAGAAGGAAATCGCGAGCTACGGCTACAAGTTCCAGTTCATCACGCTGGCCGGCTTCCACTCGCTGAACTATTCGATGTTCAACCTGGCCTACGGCTATGCGCGCAACCAGATGAGCGCGTTCGTCGAACTGCAGGAAGCGGAATTCGCCGCAGCCGAGCGCGGCTTCACCGCGGTCAAGCATCAGCGCGAAGTGGGCACCGGCTACTTCGACGCGGTCACGCAGACCATCCAGAACGGCCAGTCCTCGACCACCGCGCTGAAAGGCTCGACCGAGGAAGAGCAGTTCCACGGCACCCGCCACGCGGCCTGAGCCGCCGGCGGCCCAGGCCACGCATCGATCTGGGTCTCCAGGCCGGGCGCCACGAAGCAGATCTCCTGGGGAGGAGAGAGGTACGCCGGACCCGATCACCGGATCGGGTCCGGCCGTACTTTGCGGCGCTTTGGATACGCCGGCGGCGACCCCAGATAACGCGCCGTGAACCCGGCTCCGCACCGGCTCGGCTACAATCCCGCCCATGACCAATATCGTGAAATTCAAGGCGCGCGGCCCGCGCGCCTACCTGCGCGAGGCGCAGGAGCAGCAGATACCCGTCCGGATCAAGCGTGAAGGCATCGATCCGGGCTGGGTTCACGGCATGATCGTCGACGTTTCCGGCGATTTCGTGCTGATAGCCGAAATTTCCGATTCGATGCGTTTCGACGGCTTTCTTGCCCTTTCCCTGGGCGACGTGAGCCATGCCGAAGAAGATCCGTCGCGCGAATTTGTCGAGAAGGCGCTGGCGCTGAACGAGGAAACCCTCAAGGCGCCGCCCGGTTTCCCGCTCGACAACTGGGCCAACGTGGCGCGCGCCGCGGCGGCGCTGGCGCCGGTGATCTCGGTGAACATGCTCGATGAAGAAACCGGCGAAGCCAGCTACATCGGAAAACTCGAGAACGCCGGTCCCGAAGTGCTGACCCTGCGCGAGATCGACCCGAACGCGCGCTGGTATCCGGATGCCGGCGACTACGAGTACGACGACATCGGTTCCATCGGCTTCGGCACGTCGTACATGCAGACCCTGTTCCGCGTCGCCGGCGAACCCGGCGGCCCGGTGCCGCAGGAGCCGCGCCTGCACAGTACCGACCCGCGCTAGGCCCGCCGGCGTTGCGCCCTACCGGCATCACCCTGCACCGCGCCTCGCATCTGCTCGAAGTGAGCTTCGAGTCAGGCGAGACGTTCAGGCTGCCCTGCGAATACCTGCGCACTCACTCGCCCAGCGCGGAAGTACAGGGGCACGGTCCGGGTCAGCGCGTACTCGTGCCCGGAAAGCGCCATGTCAACATCAACGCGATAGACCCGGTTGGCCATTACGCCGTGCTGCTGCGTTTCGACGACGGCCATCAGACCGGTATCTTTTCCTGGACCGTGCTGCATGATCTGGGCCGCAACCAGGACACGAACTGGGCTGCTTACCTCGCGGCGCTGGAGCAGGCCGGGCTGGCGCGCTAAAGACACGGCGAGCGGCCACATCCGCGAAATACCGATTCCGGCAAAAGCCAGGCCGGCTCCTCCCTTCCCCTGCGTCACAATTACCGGCCAAATAGACCCTACGGTAACGGTGGGGATGTCGATGCGTGTTCCCAGATTCCTGACCACACTGTTAGGTCACGTCTTCCTGCTGGCCGCGGCCTGCGCGGGCGCGGCCACGTTGCCCGGCAAGACCGAACTGCGCATCGAGGTTCGGCAGCCTGACGGTGCCCGGGCCATCCTCGCACGCAACCTCGACACACAGGCAGAACGCGCCTTCGGCATCAGCAACGGCAGCGACGGACGTCCGGAAGCGCTGGGCGCACCGCTGCCACCGCAGCCGCCGGCGAATGCGGAATACCCGCCCGGCGCGTCGCAGCTCGAGTTCGTGCAGAAGCGCGGTGTCTGGGTCCGCACGACGACGTTCAGGCGTGGCGACGATGGGACCTGGCTGCAGACGTCGGACCAGCTCGACAATCCCCGTGACAAGACGACGCTGAGCAAGCCGCTGGTAGGCACGATACGGCCGGTGCAGTAGCGGCGAGCGGCGCAGTGCAGCGCAAGGCATGCCGCCTACCTCAATTGCGGCATCGCGCCGCAATCCAGTGAACGGCAGGGCCGGGTGCGCTAGCATCGCCAGCCTATGAGCGACCAGCCCACCACCCATTTCGGCTACCGCGACGTTCCGGTCGCGGAGAAGCAGAAACTCGTCGGCGAGGTGTTCACCTCCGTCGCAGCGAACTACGACCTCATGAACGACCTGATGTCGTTCGGCATCCACCGGCTCTGGAAGCGGCACTTCGCCGCCGTCAGCGGCCTGCGCCGTGGCGACCGCGTGCTGGATCTGGCCGGCGGCACTGGCGACATCGCGGCGCTGCTGCTGCCCCTGGTCGGCGAACAGGGCGAGGTCGTCGTCGGCGACATCAACAGCGCCATGCTGCGCGTCGGCCGCGACCGCCTCACCGACCGCGGCCTGGTGCAGGGATTGCGTTATGCGCAGATGAACGCGGAGGCATTGCCGTTCCCGGATCGTAGCTTCGATGCGGTGACGATCGCGTTCGGCCTGCGCAACGTGACCGACAAACAACGCGCCCTTGGTGAGATGCACCGCGTGCTGCGGATCGGCGGTCGCGCGCTGATCCTCGAATTTTCTGCCGTGCGCCAGGACTGGCTCAAGCCGCTATACGAATTCCACTCGTTCCAGGTACTGCCGCGCCTGGGCCGGCTGTTTGCCCAGGACGCCGACAGCTACCGCTATCTGGCCGAGTCCATCCGCAAGCACCCCGACCAGGAAACCCTGGCCGGCATGCTGGAGCAGGCGGGCTTCGCCAAGGTCGAGGTGCGCAATCTCAGCGCCGGCATCGTCGCGATTCACCGCGGCTACCGGGTCTGACGGCAGCGCCGAACCGGCAACCGCGCCGGTGACGACCCACACTCGTCTTCCGCACCACTGCCTGCCGTTGCCGGCACCGCACGAATTGAAGCAGCACTCCAGCCGCCAGCGGCGGCAACTGCCGCCACCGGCGCGCAATGGCATACTCGGCACTTTCGTATGCCACGCGAACCTCGCCATGCCCTCGATCTATACCGTGCTCCCCGTCCTTGCGCTGTTCGCCGTGTCAGCCCAGGCCGCGAACGATCCCAATTCGTATGCCGAGACCGACAAGGTACGCGTGACTGACCTCGCGCTGGACGTGCATGTGGCGTTCAAGTCGCGCCAGATCATCGGCAAGGTCGAACTCAGCCTGGACTGGCGCGACAAGGGCGCACGCGAGCTGAAGCTCGACACGCGCGACCTGTCCATCGCCACGGTGGAACTGGTCGATGCGGCCGGGAAAGCATCACCCGCGAAATTTTCGCTCGGCGCGACGGACAAGATTCTGGGCACGCCGCTGCTGATCGAGTTCGGCGAGCAGACGCCCAAGGTGCGCGTCTCCTACGCGACCAACCCGAACGCGTCAGGACTGCAGTGGCTCAGCGAGGCGCAGACCGCCGGCAAGAAGCATCCGTTCCTGTTTTCCCAGTCCCAGGCCATCCACGCCCGCTCGTGGGTGCCGCTGCAGGACACGCCCGCCGTGCGCTTCACCTACAAGGCCGACGTGCATGTGCCCAAGCCGCTGCGCGCGGTGATGAGCGCTGACAACAGTCCAGACGCGATGGTCGGCGGCGGCGAATTCCATTTCGAGATGGACAAGCCGATTCCTTCGTACCTGCTGGCGATCGCCGTCGGCGACATCGCGGTGAAGACAACCGGCCCGCGCACGGCGGTCTACGCCGAACCGAGCATGGTCGACAAGGCGGCGAAGGAATTCGAAGACACCGAGAAGATGATCGTCGCGACGGAAAAGCTCTATGGCGACTATCGCTGGGGGCGTTACGACATTCTCGTGCTGCCACCGAGCTTCCCGTTCGGCGGCATGGAAAATCCGCGCATGACCTTCGCGACGCCGACTGTGATCGTCGGCGACAAGAGCCTGACCTCGCTCGTTGCGCATGAGCTCGCGCATTCGTGGTCGGGCAACCTCGTCACCAACTCGAGCTGGAAGGACATCTGGCTCAACGAAGGTTTCACGAGCTATGTCGAGAACCGCATCGTCGAAGCCGTCTACGGCCGCGAGCAGGGCGACATGGAAGACGTCATCAGCCAGTTCGGGCTCAAGAAGGAAATGGCCGACCTGGCGCCGAAGGACCAGTTGCTGATACTGGCGCCGCTGGATGGCCGCGACCCGGACGAGGCACTGACCGACGTTGCCTACATCAAGGGCGCCTGGTTCCTGACCTTCCTCGAGAAGCGCTACGGCCGCCCCGCGTTCGATGCCTTCCTGCGCGGCTGGTTCGATGCGCATGCATTCCAGAGCGTCGACAGCGACGTGTTCGTCGCCTATCTGCAGAAGAACCTGGTCGACAAGCATCCGGGCAAGACCAAGCCGGCCGAACTCGACGCGTGGCTCAGGCAGCCCGGCCTGCCCGAGACGGCCGAACCGGCCAAGTCCGTGCGCTTTGACAAAGTGGACGCGGCACGCGCCGAATGGCTGGCCGGCAAGCGTGATGCCGCGACACTGGCGGGCGCCAAGTGGAGCACACAGGAAACCGTCCGTTTCCTCGAAGGCCTGCCGGAGAAGCTCGACGCGAAGCAGTTGACGGAACTCGACGGCGCGCTGCATTTCAACGGCACGGCCAACGGCGAGATCGCGCAGCGCTGGTATCCGTTGACGGTACGCAGCGGCTTCGCCGCGGCGCGGCCATCCATCGAGAAATTTCTGACCGGCATCGGCCGGCGCAAACTGATCATGCCGACCTGGGAAGCACTGATGGCAACGCCTGATGGCCTGGCGTTCGCCGAAGGCGTGTTCGCCAAGGCGCGCCAGGGCTACCACCCGATCACGACAACATCGGTACAGGCTGCGCTGGACAAGGCAAAAAAGAAAAATGGCTAAAGGTTGGCCAAAGCCGGTTCAACCGTTTCCGCAAGCTACTGGTGCGCTACGAGAAGCTGGCGCGTAGCTTCGTGGCGCTCAACCCTTTCGCCACCGCGTTCATCGCTCACCGTAAGGCACCTCTGAAGGTCAACAGAATTTACGGGAACGTTCTTGGTCATGTCCGCTGCCATTTCCGGAAGCTCATACGTTGCCTGCGCCTTGAGCTTGGCATTGTCGCTATCGGCCAGCACTGCGGTGGCGGATCCGCCAGCTACCGTGCCGGAACTTCCGCTTTTTGCGGACAGCTTTGACCGCGTCCTTGTGACGGCTGCCACCTGTTCTGCGGCCGACGTGCAGGTTGCGCTCAACAGCGCGCCTGCCGATGCCATCGTGACTATTCCGGCCGGTGACTGCGACTGGGGATCTGCCCAGGTTTCGGCCAGCGGCCGGCTTGTTCTGCGCGGGGCCGGCAGCGGACTGACCGTGATCCGGCGCACCGCGCCCGTAGTCGAGAACAACCCGACCTTCCTGATCTCGCTGGACTGTGCAACGGGCGCGAGCCCGGAGGTCTATGGCTTCAGCCTGGTCGGCAACGATGATCTGCAAAGCGATGCGCAGCGGCTGGACGATGTCGACAATGGCTTGGCTCTGCGCGGCCGCTGTCGCGATTTTCGCGTTCACCACATGGCGTTCTCGAAGTTCTCCAATGCCGGCCTCACGCTGCGTGGCCCGGCGCAGCGAGGCGTGGTCTACGCCAATACCTTCAATGCCAACTTCAAGTGCCAGCCGGTACCGGTGAATTGCCTGGGCTACGGCGCCGCGGTGTATGGCGATGGCACGCAGCCCAGTCTCGACCTTGGCTCGGCCGAAGCGGTGTTTATCGAAGACAACACGTTCTATGACAACCGCCACGGCGTGGCGTCGAACTACGGCTCGCGTTACGTGGTGCGCAACAACCTGTTTACGTCCACCCAGCGCGCGCGCAACTTCGCCATGATTGACGCGCACGGCCGGCAGTCCGGGACCACGGCCGGCTCGCGTAGCTGGGAAATCTATGCCAACACGCTACGTACCGACCCGCCCAGCATGATCGCAGCCGGTATCGGCTTGCGTGGCGGCGACGGTGTGGTCTACGGCAACGATTTCGGCTTGATCCCGCATGTGGCCTGGCTGAGCAACGAGGCCTGCAGCGGAACCTATCCCTTGCCTGACCAGATCCGTTCCGGCTATTTCTGGAGCAATACCTGGCAGCCGATTGCCGGCTATGGCAACAACGCTATCGAAATCGTCAGCGGCTGCGCGCCCTACCTGATGGAGGGCCGGGACTGGTTCCAGCTCGCGCCTTCCGGCTATCAACCCTATCCCTATCCGCATCCCTTGCAGCGCCGCTAGCGGAGAACTGGCGGACCTGAGCGAAGAGCCACGCGCACCGGTCGTGCAGCGACAACGGTACGCCGATGTGGGCGGACGGCGCGGGAATCGCCTTCCGCCTCATCTGATGAAGTTGCGAGGGTTGTGCGGCACCGCAGCGGGTTTCTACTCGATGCCGAACAACTCGGCCAGATCGTTTTCATCGAAGCGCAACGCCTGGGTAGTGCCGCCTTCGAGCACGGCCTGGGCGAGGTCTGCCTTACGCTGCTGCATGTCCTGGATCTTTTCCTCGACGGTGCCGGTACAGATCAGCTTGTAGACGAACACGCGCTTGTCCTGACCGATGCGGTGGGCGCGATCGGTGGCCTGAGCTTCGACCGCCGGATTCCACCACGGGTCGTAGTGGATGACCGTGTCGGCCATCGTCAGGTTGAGCCCCACGCCGCCGGCCTTGAGGCTGATCAGGAACACGGGCACGTTGCCGGACTGGAAGTTCTCGACGAGTTCGGCGCGGTTGCGCGTCTGCCCGGTCAGGGTCTGGTAGCTGATCGATTCGGCGTCGAGGGAACGCTCGATCAGTTCCAGCATCTCGGCGAACTGGGAGAACACAAGTACGCGGCGGCCTTCGGCGACGAGCTCGCGCAGCAGGTCCAGCAGCAGGTCGAGCTTGGCCGACTCCGGCGCCTTGCGCGCGCGCTCGAGCTTGACCAGGCGCGGATCGCAGCACACCTGGCGCAACTTGAGCAGCGCGTCGAGCACGACGATGCCGGACTGGGCCAGGCCGCGCTCACGGATCGCCTCGCGCACGCGCTCGTGCTGGGCCAGGCGCAGCGATTCATAGAGTTCGCGCTGCTTGCCGACCAGCTCCACACCGCGTTCGATGACGGTCTTGGGCGGAAGGTCGAGCAGTACGTCTTCCTTGCGCCGGCGCAGCATCAGCGGCGCGATGCGCTTGTGCAGCTTGGCCTGACGGTCCGGGTCCGCATGCTTCTCGATCGGTGTGCGGTAGTGGCGCACGAAGCCGCGCTCGTCGCCGAGCAGGCCCGGTTCAACCGCGTCGAACTGCGCCCAGAGCTCGCCGAGATGGTTTTCCAGCGGCGTGCCGGTCATGGCGAGGCGGCGCCGCGCATCGAGTTCGCGTACGACTTTCGCGGCCTGGGTGCGCGCGTTCTTGATCGCCTGGGCCTCGTCGAGGATCAGCAGCGAAAACGGCTGCTGCACGAGGATGTCGCGATCACGCGCGAGCAGCGGATAGGTCGTAATTATCAAATGATTGTCGGGCATCGCGGCGAAATTCGCATCGCGCGCCGAGCCGTGCAGGATCAGCACGCGCAGTTTCGGTGCAAAGCGCTGCGCCTCGGCGCGCCAGTTCCAGACCAGGCTGGTCGGCGCGACGACCAGGGCCGGCCGGTCCAGTTCGCCGCGCTGACGCATGGCTTCGAGGTGGGCAAGCACCTGAACGGTCTTGCCCAGGCCCATGTCGTCGGCAAGGATGCCGCCGAGACCGGACTGGCCGAGAAACTCGAGCCAGGCCAGGCCGTCGCGCTGGTACGGCCGCAGGGTCGCGCCGAAGCCTTCCGGTTCGCAGACCGGCGGCCGCTCGGCGCGCAGTTGCACAAGCATGTCCTTGAGGCGGCTCGCGCCGCGCCAGGGCAGCGCGGCGACGCCATGCGAGAGTTCTTCCACGACGCCGGCCTGGGCACGGCGCAACTGCAGGCTTTCGCGCGCGTTGCCCTGTTCCAGCCACTCCAGTAGCGGCGCGATCAGCGCCCGCACACGTGCCACCGGCAACGGTACACGGCGGCGCGGATCCACCGGCGCGAGCCAGATCGCATCGGCAGGTTCTTTCGCTGGTGCGATCAGCGGAAACGAGGGATCGGTCAGCGCGCGCTGCAGGATCGGCAGCAGGTCGACGCGCTCGCCGGCGATATCGATGCCAAGCGACAGGTCGAACCAGGCATTGCCGCTGTCGCTGACGTCCGCATGCCAGGCTTCCGGCGCCGGCAGGATTTCCACCGGCGAGCCCGCGTCGAACTCGAGCTGGAAGCCGTCGGCCTGCAGGCGCATCGCGAGCGCGAGCAGATGATCCGGTGGCGCGAGTTCGTTGCGGCCACGTTCGAGCACGAACGCGCTGCCGGGTCCGTAGGGCTCGATGTCGTGGGCGTAGGCGACGTCGTCGGCCTCAACCAGCTTGTGCCGATCCAGACGCTCGTACGCGGCGATCTCGGCGCTGCGGTCGCGATGGATGTCGATCACACGGCCGTTGACGAAACGGCGCTGGCGCTGCGCCGTCGCGGCGTAGTCCACGCGCTGTCCGGCGTAGTCGAAACTCAGGAACAGGCAGCCGGCGGTATAGCGCGCGCTGCCGCTGCGTCCATGCTGACGTGCCTTGAGCGTGCCCAGGCGCAGCACGGGCATCGGCGCGGCCTGCACCACTTCGATCTGGCCGTGGTCGGCCGGCATCGGCACGTCGGCCAGCGATTCGGTGTTCTTCCAGCGTTCGCGCAGCAGCGGCGCCTGCTCGGGCTGCACCGAGGGCGCGCGCAGCAGGCGCTCGGCCATGGTCACGTCGCCGTCGACTGGACCGATCTCGTTGCTGGCCGGATCCCAGTACCACAGTCCGGCGATGCGCAGCAGCTGCGTGGCCGGAGCAGCGCCGACCACGATCGCGGACATGAGCTGCGTGCCGTCGGCCTGCGCCTGCCAGGCCCATTCCATGCCGCGCCGCGCGCCGCGCTTCAGTGCGGCGCTGCCAGGCTTGCCGAAATAGCAGGGCGTGTGGGCGAGCACATCGTTGAGCCAGGCTTCGTGCCGCGGCGATGCGAGCCGCTGCCAGCTACCGTTGCGCAGGTATTCGGCCTGCGCCATGCGCAGTTCCGCGATGCGCTGGAACTCGTCGGGCGACAGGCCGACCCAGGGATCGCCGTGTCCCGGCACGGGCTGCACCGGACGCGGCGACACGAGTCCGCCGCGCTTGCCGTGGCGAAACCACATGGCCTGTGCGCACAGGCCGGCCGGCGAGCCCGTCGCGGTCTCGAACAGGAAGCCAAGCACGCGACTTTCGCCGGTGCTGCTGGGCGTGGCTGGCAGGTTGAGGCTGGACAGCCACTGATCCCAAGGCCGCAGGTCCGGCTTGGGCTGCGCCGGCGAGGGCGGCGCAATCAGTGCGAACGGATGCGCGTCGTCATCGCCAAACCAGTCCTCGCCCAGCGACTCGAGCACGAGGGCGGCCACATGCTTGCAGGCGCTGCCGACCGGACAGCTGCAGAAGGTATCGACGTAGAGGCGGCGGCCGCGCGGCTGCATGCGAAAGCCACTGCGATAGGGCGCGGTGGAATTGCCCTGCACCAGCCCGATCAGCAGGCCGCCCGCGCCCTCGCTGGTGTACGTTTTCTCCAGGACCCGGCCACTGTCGACGTAGTCCGAGCCGCGGTCTAGCACGCTCAGGCTGAACACGTTGTCGAAGTCGAAATCCGCTAGCAGTAAGAGGAACTGCGACCGATCCATGGGCCTCCCGGCGCTTTCGCAGCAACCGCGACGGGCGCGGTTGCTGCGACAGAGAAACGCCGATTATGCCTACTTTCTTCCGTACACAGTCAGCCACGAAGCCGCTTGTCGTGGCAGCGACTAACCATCGAGCTGCTGAAGCCCAGCAAGCCAGCGGGAGAA
>JAAFHE010000300.1:0-1095 GCA_013298265.1 Lysobacterales bacterium
GTCTTGGCGTCAGACAGCGCCGCGTCGGCGGTCCGCAGCAAGGCAGCGGCGCTCAGGGCGTCCTCGTTCTGGCTCACTGCGACGCCGACACTGGTGCTGACGCTCAAGGTCACGCGGTGGTCGTCGATCACGAACGGCTTGCGCATCGCCGCGACGATCTTCGCGGCGGCGGCGGACGCGTACTGCGAGCGGCGCATGCCTTCGATGATGACGGTGAACTCGTCGCCGCCGAGGCGGCCGATCACGTCGGATGGACGCAGCACGCCGGCCAGGCGCTGGGCGAACATCTTGAGCACGGCATCGCCGACCGCGTGGCCATGGGTGTCGTTGACCTGCTTGAAATGGTCGATGTCGAGATACATCACGACGAGCATCGAGCGCTGGTCGCGGCTGCGTGTCAACGCGCGCTCCAGGCGCACGAGAAAGCCGGCGCGGTTGGCCAGTCCGGTCAGGCTGTCCATTTCCGCGGCCTGTATCCAGCGCTGTTCATCGACTTTCTTGCGGGTGACGTCCTGTGCCATGACGTGGATGCCGACCACGTGGCGCCGCTCGTCGTCCCATTGTGGAATGTAGATCAGCTCCAGGCAGGAATAGCCGTCGTCGTCGCGGTCCTCGTCTTCGAACGCCACGCGCTGGCCGCGCAACGCCTGCTCGTAGTAGGGCAGGCGGCGCTGATAGGCCTCATCGCCGAGCACGCTGCGCACGTGCCGGCCGATGATGCGGTCACGCTCGCCGCCCTGGCGATGCTCATACGCCGCGTTGACGAACTGGAAGCGCAGCGACGCGTCGAGGTAGGCGATCATCGCTGGCATCGCGTCGGTGATGGTGCGCAGGCGCTGCTCGTTGCGACGTAGCTGTTCTTCGGCCATGTGGCGCGCGGTGATGTCCTCGACGCTGCCGGCGTAGCCGCTGATCTCGCCCTCGACCACGAGCGGTGCAGCCTGTATCGATACCCAGACCGTCTGGCCGCTGTCCTGGTACAGGCGCAGGCGTGACTGGAAGCGCGCGCGTGCCGTGGTGGCTGCGAGCCAGTCGCGCGTGACGCGCTCGCGATCGTCGGGGTGCACGGCCTGTAGCCAGCTGTTGCCGCGGGCT
>JAAFHE010000300.1:1105-5464 GCA_013298265.1 Lysobacterales bacterium
CGTTCGAACGCACGGTTGACATAGCTCCAGGCGCCGGCGAGGCCGGCGCGGAACAGGCCCAGCGGCGAACCGTCATTGACTGCTTCGAGTTCCGCCTGCTGCTCCTGCAAACGATGCTCGTACAGGCGCCGCTCGGTGATATCGAGGGCGTACCCCATGACATACGGTGCACCGTGTTCGTCGTAGAGCACGCGATTGTTGTATTCCCATTCGCGCCGGCTGCCGTCGCGATGCTGCAGGTAGAGCAGGCCCGAATCGGCCTCGTAGCGCGCGATGCGGCGCAGGTATTCCTGGTAGTGCGCGTGCAGCGACGGCGGGATCACCTGGAGCATCGGGCGCCCGACGAGTTCGGCGACGCGATAGCCCAGCGCGCTCGCCGCGGCCGGATTGATCGATTGCACCACGCCGTTGAAGTCGTGTGTGCAGATCAGTCCCAGGCTCTGTTCGAACAGGTCGCGGAAGCGGCGTTCGCTGGTCTCGATCGAGCGGATCGCCTGGCGCTGCGCGGTCACGTCGCGCGCCATGACCAGGCGCGCCTGGCGTCCGCCGTAGCGCAGCGCGCGTGCCGTGATCTCGACCAGGAACACGCGGCCGTCGGCATTGCGGTGGCGCCAGAGTTCGGCGTCGGAATGCTCCTTGTCAGGCTGGTCCAGGGCGGCGCGCAGCTTGGCGTGGTCCTCGGGCGGGCTGATGTCGAACAGGGTCATGCCGAGGAACGCTTCGCGCGACCAGCCGTAGGCACGCAGCGCCGCATCGTTGACGGTCAGGAAGCGCAGGCTGACGCGGTCGAATACCCACATCGGCAGTGGCGCGAAGTCGAATACTGCCTGCAGGTCGTCGCGCTGCAGGCGCATGGCGTTGACGCCGTCGCGCAGGGCCAGGGTCTGCGTGACCACCCGCCGCAGCGTGGCCGCATCCAGTGTCGGCAGCGCGAGCCAGGCGGACGCGCCGGCTTCGATCCAGCGTCGGCCGCGCGCCACATCCTCGTCGCTGTCGAGTGCGACCCAGGCCGTCGACGGTGCCAGCGGCGCGAGCTGCGCATACGTTGGCGTGTCGGGATCGAGCGCTTCGACGAGCAGGATGTCGCAGGCCATAGCCGGCAGGGCACGCACCGCATCGTCGAGATCGCCCAGCGCGGTGACGCGGCCGCCGCCATTGCGCAGCAAGCCCATCAGCGCGCGAATTACCGCGGCGCTGCCGATCAGGCCGATATCGACGTCCGCATTCATTCCCTTTTCATGCCTGGCAGCCGGAAGCTATCCGCGGATGGCGAGCCGGCTCCGACAGTGCGGCTTTCGGGAAGTTCTGAACAAGTCCTGGCAATGTCGCTCCTGTACTGACCCGGATTTCTGCGGCGACCGCTGATCCGCTCGCCCTGACGCGCGCTGCGTCCTCCTGTCGGCTCCGCCTTCGCCGTCACTCAGTCTGCGGCGCGCATCAGGCCGGCGTCTCGACGGCATCGTTACTAAGAGGTGGGACAATTCCGGGCTGGCGGTGCCAAGGCGAAAGGCGCTGCCCGATGGCGTGTGGGGACTGGATTCTTGGTCGCGGCCTTTTCCAATCTGGAGGTCCAGGTTTGTGCACCACAGGCCACGTCGCGGTCAATGGCCGCGCCCACGAACGGTGGCCGATGGGACAGTGCTGCCAGCCTCAAGGTCAACTCGCCGGGCAGGGTCCGCCGGCATCCGCCCACCGCTTGAACTTGGCGACGAATTCGGCGTGCGGCACCGGCACGGGCGTGCGTTCGCCGCCGGGATTCCAGCCCCACAGCACGAGCTTGTCCTCGCTGACGTGCTTGAGCAGCGCGGCGAAATCGCGGCCGCCGTTCTCGTTCTTGTCCTGGATCATGCGGCACAGCGCCGCTGCGCTCAGGCCAATCGTGACCATGCGGCGCTGCGGCGGCGGCAGCGCCCAGTGCGGTGCACCCGGTGGCGCATGCGGGCCGTAGCTGTCCGGCGGATTCGCTTCGCCGTGGCAGCTCGAGCAGGGCAGGCCTTCGGCGCCGTGACCGGTAGTGCCACGCACAACACCCATGCTGTGCGGCAGGCCGGCGTCGAACTGCAGCGGCGCGTCGCCGGGGATATGGCAGTTCTGGCAGCGCGGGTGCTGGAACACCTGCTTGACGGTGTCGAACGCGGCGAGCGCGGCTTTCTGCTGCGCGGGATCGGGGCCTGTATTGCATCCAGCCAGCAGCAGTCCGGCGAACGCGGCGAGGGCGATGCGGGTGAGGGCAGGCATGGCGGTCGTCTCCTCAGCTCGTCGCGCGCAGCGGCAGCTCGCGCTGGCGCTGGCCGGTCAGGGCGAACAACGCGTTGGCCAGGGCCGCGGCGATCGGCGGCACGCCGACTTCGCCGATGCCGCCGGGCTTGTCGGTGCTTGGCACGATGTGCACGTCGATCCGCGGCATCTGGTCCATCCGCAGCACGCGGTAGTCGTGGTAGTTCGATTCCTGCACGCGGCCCTGCTTGAATTGGATCCTGCCGAACAGCGCCGCGCTGAGGCCGAACACCACGCCGGATTCCATCTGCGCGGCGATGCCGGCCGGATTCACGGCGATGCCGCAGTCGATCGCACAGGTCACGCGATGGACGCGGATCGCGCCGTTCTCGAGCGAGATCTCGGCGACCTGGGCTGCATAGCTCGCGAACGATTCGTGCACGGCGATGCCGCGCGCGCGTCCGGCCGGCAGCGGTGTGCCCCAGCCGGCCTTTTCCGCGGCCAGGTTGAGCACGCCCAGATGCCGCGCATGCTTGCGCAGCAGGCCCTGGCGGAACGCGACCGGATCCTTGCCGGCCGCGTGGGCGAGTTCGTCGATCAGACTTTCCATCACGAAGCCGGTATGGCTGTGCCCGACCGATCGCAGCCACAGCACGGGCACGCCGGTTTCCGGGGAATGCAGGTCGACGCGATGGTCGGCGATGTCCTTGACGTAGGGCGAATCGGCCACGCCTTCGACCGAGGTCGTGTCGACGCCGTTCTTGATCAGCATTGCGAACGGCGTGCCGCCAAGTATCGACTGGCCGACGATGCGGTGCTGCCAGGCGACCGGTTGGCCCGCCTCGTCGACGCCGACCTCAATTTTGTGCACAAATGCAGGACGGTAATAGCCGCCGCGGATGTCGTCCTCGCGCGTCCACACGGTCTTGACCGGCTTGCCCGCGGCCTTGGCCACCTCGACCGCTTCGGAAACGAAGTCGCTGGTCGGTGTGGCTCGCCGGCCGAAGCCGCCGCCGAGGAACATCGTGTGAATCCTGACCTGCTCGGGCTTGAGCCCGGTGATGCGCGCGGCGGTGGCCTGCTCGAGGGTCTGGAACTGCGTGCCGGTCCAGACCTCACAGAGATCCTTGTCGATCTTCACCGTGCAGTTCAGCGGCTCCATCGGCGCGTGCGCGAGATAGGGCACGGCATATTCGGCCTCGACGCGTCTGGTCGCCTTGGACAAGGCCGCCGTCACATCGCCGGCCTGGCTGGCGACGGTTCCTTCACTGGCGGCGTACTTGGAAAATTCCTCGCGCAGACTGGCGCTGTCCAGGCCCGCATTCGGTCCGAGGTTCCACTCGATCTGCAGCGCGTCGCGGCCTTGCTTGGCGGCCCAGAAATGATCGGCGACGACGGCGATGCCGCTGGACACCTGCACGACGTCACGCACGCCGGGGATCTGTTTGGCTGCACTCGCATCGAAACTCGCGACGCTGCCGCCGAACACCGGCGCCCGCGCCACGACCGCGGTCAGCAGACCTTCGAACTGCACGTCCATACCGAATTTGGCACGGCCGTCGATCTTCTCGGGCGTGTCGAGGCGCCTGGTCGGCTTGCCGATGAGCTTCCAGTCCTTCGGATCCTTGAGTGCGACCGTCTTGGGCACCGTCATTTTTGCCGCGATACCGACGAGTTCGCCGTAGCGCACACGTTTGTCGCCGGCGATGACGCTGCCGTTCTCGGTGCGGCAGGCCGTCGCCTTGACCCCGAGTTGTTTCGCGGCGGCCTGGATCAGCAGCGCGCGCGCTGTCGCACCGGCCTGGCGGTAGCGCTCGAATTCGGTCCAGGTGCTCATCGAGCCGCCGGTGAACTGCATCGGCATGCCCATGGCGAAATAATCCGGTGCGGCCGGCGCATGTTCGACGCTGATGCGGCTCCAGTCCGCATCGAGTTCCTCGGCGATCAGCATCGGCAGCGCGGTCCAGATGCCCTGGCCCATTTCCGAATGCGCCAGCAGCACGGTGATGCGGTCGTCGGCACCGATGCGCAGAAATGCGTTCGGTGCGAGGCTGGCCGGTGCCGGTTCCGCCGCGGCCTGGGCCATGCGATGGCCACCAGGTACGAAGAACGAAACGATGAGCGCGCCGCCGCCGAGCGCGG
>JAAFHE010000301.1 GCA_013298265.1 Lysobacterales bacterium
TGGCTGCACACGGCGAGCAGCTCGCTGTCGGCGCCCTCCTGTTTGGCGATGACCCACGGTTTCTTTTCGTCGATGTAGCGGTTGGCCTCGTCGGCCAGCGCCATGGTCTGGCGGATCGCGCGGCTGAACTCCCCCGCGTCATAGGACTGCTGCACCTCGTGTGCGGCAGCGACGAAGCGCGCATACATGGCCTCGTCGGGCAGCTCGCCCGCGAGCACGCCGGCGAAGCGCTTGTTGACGAAGCCGGCGCAGCGGCTGGCGATGTTGACGAACTTGCCGACGAGATCCGCGTTCACGCGCGCAACGAAGTCGTCGAGGTTGAGATCGAGGTCGTCGACACCGGCGCCGGTCTTGGCGGCGAAGTAATAGCGCAGGTATTCCGGGTCGAGGCCGGCGTCGAGGTACGTGCGTGCCTGGATGAAGGTGCCGCGCGACTTCGACATCTTCGCGCCGTTGACCGTCAGGTAGCCGTTCACATGCAGCGCTGTCGGCGCGCGATAGCCGGCGCCGTGCAGCATGGCCGGCCAGAACAGGCCGTGGAAGTTGATGATGTCCTTGCCGATGAAATGGTGCAGTTCCGTGGCCGGATCGAAGTCGGCACTGTCACGGCGCAGGAAGGCGTCGTAGTCGGCGGCCTGCAGCGGATCGTGCGTGTTCGCCGCTTTCTTGCCGCTTTCGCACAGCGCCTTGAAGCTCGCGAGATAGCCGATCGGCGCGTCCAGCCAGACGTAGAAGAACTTGCCCGGTGCATCGGGAATGGCGAAGCCGAAATACGGTGCATCGCGCGAGATGTCCCAGGCGCGCAGCTCGCTGTCGAGCCATTCGCGCAGCTTGCCCTTGACGCTGCTGTGGGCGCTGTCGCCGGCCAGCCACTCGCGCAGGAAATCGCTGAAGTGGGCGACTTCGAAGAAGTAGTGTTCGGATTCGCGCAGCTCGGGCGTCGCGCCGGACATGACCGAACGCGGGTTCTTCAGCTCCGTCGGCGCGTAGCTCGCGCCGCAGTTTTCGCAGTTGTCGCCGTACTGGTCGGGCGCGCCGCAGTTTGGGCATTCGCCCTTGATGTAGCGATCCGGCAGGAACATGGACTTGAGCGGATCGTAGAGCTGTTCGATCACGCGCGGCGTGATATGACCGCCCTGGCGCAGCCGCTGGTAGATCTGCTCGGCGAGCTGGCGGTTTTCTTCGCTGTGGGTGGAATGGTAGTGATCGAAGACGATGCCGAAGTCCGCGAAATCGCTTTCGTGCGACTGCTGGATCGGCACGATGAAGTCTTCCGGCGCGACGCCTTCCTTTTCCGCCGCGAGCATGATCGGCGTGCCGTGCGCGTCATCGGCGCAGACAAAATGAACGACATTGCCGCTCATGCGCTGCGCGCGGGTCCAGATGTCGCCCTGGGTATAGCCGACCAGGTGACCCAGGTGCAGCGGGCCGTTGGCGTAGGGCAGGGCGCAGGTGACGAGTAGGCGGCGCGGTGAAGTCATCCGTGGGCTTCCGGGCTGGGTGTTGCGGCGCCGCATTATGCCATGCGGCGCCACCCGGGCCGATCCGCGCCTCAGTGCTTCTGTTTTCGGAGTTCCGGCCTGCCGGTGCGCCGGGCTCGGCATCCGCTCATGGACTCACCGCCGGTGGCTCGAAGGCATCGCTGAAGACGAGGTCACCGTCCCACCCCGCGCCGCCGGAGAGATCGGTGATCGTGCCCAGCACGGTCGAATGCAGCGTCGTCGTGGCTTCGCCGATGCGCCCGCTCGCGGAGAAATCAATCAGCACCACGCGCGCCTCGCCGCCGGTTCGCGTGCCGATCAGCTGACCTTGGCCGGTTGGTTCCAGGATGAGGTAGTTCTCGCCGGTGATGCTGTCGTCGCGGGCACTCAACAGGTTCGCCGGGCTGGATGGGGCCACTTGCCGGGCGCGCCCGAGACCGGCCGTGATGAGGGTCTGGCTGTAGGAGTCATAGACCACGCCGGTCGCATAGGCCGCTGCCGTGACTCGAGTTGTAGAGAAAGTAGCAAGGTTTATTATGCCGAAATGTCCATTTTCGAACTCTCCGCCGGTGGTGTAGAACGCGCCCTGGCCCGGCGCGAACGCCAGCATCGTGGCTACCGTGTCGTCGCCACTGACCGCATGCGCGGTGCCGTTGGCCAGCGGTGACAACGGCACTTCGGACAGTGCCGTGTCCTTCCAGCCGACCCAGAGCGTGGTTCCCGATGGATCGAGCGCTGCGGTATTGGCGTTCGTGAGCGAGTTGACGAGCGCGACCGTATGCGTGCGCGGATCGTAGACCGAGACATACCCCGCACCGACGACGACGACCCGGCCGCCGGGCAGCACCCGCACGCTGCCACCTCGTCTGAGCAGCGCGACGGGCACAGGCGTCGATACGACGAACGATCCGGCCCCGTTGTAGACATAGCTCGCCCGGTACAGTGTGCCTCCGAGCGCAGACAGGTACAGCGTGCCGCGCGACGGCGCGCCGGCTCCCTGCGCGGGTGGCATGAAGCCGAGAATGAGCAGCAACGCGAGCACCAGTCCCGCCGGCAAGCGGCTCATTGGAAACCGTCCCGGAAGATAACGTCGGCCGGAACAACCCATGGCGGGTCGCCCGCGTTCGCGACGCGCAGTTTGGCGACGAACATGTCGAGATGGTTGTCGACCGACGAGCGGAATTCGCCGGCGACATACACGTCCGTGTCGCCATTGCCGAAGAGATTTCCCTGCAGCACGCCGGTCCAGGCGATCGCTTTGGTGGCCGCGTTGCCGTCGTAGTCGCGCACCCGGTGGCGTACCCAGCCCTGATTTCCGAATGCGGCCTGCGGCTGGTACGCATTGAGAACCGTCGCGCCGTTGCTGACACCGACGGCGAAACTGTCCCAGTCACCGCTGCACGCGGCAGCACTGCAGGATTTCGCCGCGCCGAGCAGCATGAGGTCGCGCGCACCGGGCAGGCGCCATCCATCCAGGCCGGCGACCATGGCATCGGCGGCTCCTCCGACGGGGAAGAACCACAACGGCTGCAGCGAATTCGCCTGCGCGGTTGCGATGATCGGCTGGCGGCGCACCGCGCCGGCTACCACGCCGTTCTCCGCATCGCCGAACAGCACGAATGTTCCGGGCCGGGTTTCGGTGCGTATCTGCCAGAAGTCGCTCTGGCGCTGCTGCCAATAGCCTTCCGGCATGCCGAGATCGTAGGCATCGTTGTACGTGTAGCCGATGGCGAAGTCGCGGTAGTTCATCATTCCGAGTTGCGCGACCTGGGTGTCGTAGACCGGATCGACGCTGCCCGTATACAGGACGTGGGCGCCGACATCGGACACGGCTGCATGAACCGCAGCATCGGCGTTGAGGTTGTCGCGCGCCGGTGGATAGCGCGCCGCGTCGAGCCGGCCGCCGGGACCCGTGCAGGCCAGCGTCGGCCGAGCCGGGGCGTAGGTGCCGCCGTTGAATTCGGCGCTGGCGACGTCACGCCGGACGAAGTTTCCGTCGTCGTTGTAGACGGCAATGTCGCCGACCAGAACGATCCCGCCCTCGGCGGTCAGAATCAGGCGTTGCGCGCGGTTCTCCCGGTAGTAGTCGCTGCAACGCCCATTGACGGCCGGTGCACCGCTGCTGAGGTCCACACTGCGCTGATTCGGCGTTTCATCGCCACCGATGTTTTTCGGCTGGCCGTTCGAGGTAAACGCTTCGATGAAGAAATCCCGGCTGTCGCTGTCCGGACCGGAGTAGCTGTCGGCGTAGCCGATCACGATGTCGCCGTTCGGCATGACGACCATGCCGCCGAAGCTCGCGACGTTGGTGCGTGCGGAGAACGCCACGCCGTTCGCGCCGAACGTGGGGTCGATCTGGCCGCTCATGGTCAGCCGCGTGATGGCGACGTAGCGCCCGGCGGAACCCGCTACGAGAATCCATTTCGGACCGAACGCGCCGCCGCCGAGGTCGCCGCGCAGGATCTGGATCGACTTGGCACTGTCGTCGGTCGTCGTTCCGAGCCGATCGTCGAAGTAGAGTCGAACAAACCCCTGGTCGCCAAAACCCGGATCGAGCGATCCTGGCGGAATCACGGCCGCGGGGGCCGAGTCGAGCACGCTGAAGAGACAGAGCAGCAATCCTGGTAAGACGTATTTCATGGCGTTTCCTCCTGGAAGCGCCATACACGCAAAACACTACAGGACCCTGCCACGCCCGATTGACGCCGTCGGCCGTCGTCAGCGCTGGGCCAGCTGAACCAATAGCTGCCGTGCGTAGGGCGAATCGTCGCCACGCAGCAACGGCTGGATCGCCTCGCGGATCCCGCTGGCCTCGCGGTGCTGATCCGTGGCTTCGAGCGCGGCTACCAGCGCCACCTGCACTTCGAGCACGCGCGGATCGTGGGCGGGATGCGGCGGTTTGCGTACAGCCAGCGCCTCGCGCAGCAGCGGTATCGCCGCATCGGCGCGGCCGAGGGCAAGCTCGGTGCGCGCCAAGGCGAACAGCGACAGGCCGAGGCGGTAGTTGCCGGGCTCGAACACGCGCCGCGCCAGTGCCGTCGCGCGCGTGGCAATCCTCTCCGCGGTCGCGGCGTCTCCACCATCGAGTTCTGCGAGGCTCAGTTGCGCAAGCACGTTGGCGAGTATCGGGTTGCCCCCCGAACCAACCTGACTGAGTGCCTCCGCGGCCGGGCGCAGTTCCGCCAATGCCTCGGCATGCCGGCCTTGCAGTCGCAGCAGGCTGCCGAGCCGGCCACGCGTGTCGTTGAGCCATTGCGAGGTGGCTTGCTCGTGTCGCGAGGCTATCGTATACGCCTCGCGGATCGCCGTTTCCGCCTCGCTGTAGCGGCCCTGCAACTGCAAGGTATAGCCCAGGTGCAGCAGCGTGTCGGCACTGTCGTTGCCGCGCTGCGCACCGGCAGCGCGGTCGGACAATGCGAGGGACTCCCGGAACAGCACTTCGGCTTCCGCGAAGCGCCCCAGTTCACGGTAGTCCGCGGCGAGAAACTTCGCGTGGCTCGCAATTTGTGCTGGGTTTGAATCGTTCAGGGCCGCACGCTCGACGTGCAGCAAGGCACTGCGGCTCGCGGCCGCTTGCTCGAAACGGCCGGCAATTTCCGCAGCGCGAATCCGGTTCGAGCGGATTGTCCACGTCTGGATGTTGTCGGCACCGTACAGTCGGGCCGCCGACTCCTCGGCTGCGCCCAGGACGGCGTCGGCACCGGCCAGGTCGTGTTTGTGCAGCAGCATCAGTCCGAGGCGGTTCTGCGCGTCGATGCGGGCGCTGGCTTGCGGCAGTCCCTGAAGGATAAGCAACGCCTGCCGTATCGCCGCAATGGCTTCGTCGCTGCGCGCATTGTTATCGAGAATCTTGCCCAGCAGCATCCAGTCCTCGGCGACGGCTGCGCTGTTTTCTCCAAACCTGGCGCGGTCGTCCGCCATCAGTGCACGCAGCTCGGGATCGGCACGCTGATAGTTCTCGGCCGCCACGAGTGCGGCGAC
>JAAFHE010000302.1 GCA_013298265.1 Lysobacterales bacterium
CGTAGATCATCATCAGCACCGCGGAACCACCGAACATGACCTCGTCGCCGGCATCTCGCTCGAGGTAGGCGCAAAGCCGCGCCTGCACGTAGTCAGGCTTGCTGCCGTCGGCGTAGTAGAAGCCCGCGGACTCGCAACCGGCAAGCCGCGCGCGCGCCGCCGCATCGGGTGTATCGGCCGTGGGAATCGCAAGACGGGCCGGCGCCGCGCAGGCGGGATGGTCCGCCCCACCCTGCGCCATTGCCGCCGCCGCCAGCACCAGACCCATCATCGCTACGCCGAGTCTCTGCACGCCACGCCCCATACCGCTACTCCTCTGATCGGAAAGGCCCAGTGTAAGCTGCGGCCGCGACCCGGCGCAGGCGTCACCGCAGCAGCGCGGACAGGCTGGAGCGACGCGCATCCCACGGAACGACAGGACACCCGCCCGCATGCTCAAGCCGTTCCGCCCCGACCATGTGCTGGTGTTCTCGGTCTTCGTCGTCGCGTCCAGCGGTCTGGCCTACGAACTGGTGTCCGCGGCGCTGGCGAGCTATCTGCTCGGCGACTCGGTGCTGCAGTTTTCCACGGTGATCGGCTGCTACCTGTTCGCCATGGGCGTGGGCTCGCACCTGTCGCGGTTCGTCAGGGACGCCGACCTGCTGCGCGTATTCATCGAAGTCGAGCTGCTGATCGCGCTGGTCGGCGGCCTGTCGGCGACGCTGCTGTTCGTGCTGTTCGGCGCGCAGGGACTGCCGTTCCGTACGCTGCTCTACGCGCTGGTGTTCTGCGTCGGCGCGCTGGTCGGCAGCGAGATTCCGCTGGTCATGCGCCTGCTCGATGCGCGCAAGGCCGAAACGCGCCTGGCGCTCGGCGACATGCTCAGCCGCGTGCTCACGTTCGACTATCTGGGCGCGCTGATCGTCTCGCTGCTGTTTCCGCTGCTGCTCGCGCCGTGGCTGGGCATGGCGCGCACGGCGCTGCTGTTCGGCCTGCTCAATGCCGGGGTGGCGCTGTATACGCTGCACGCGTTCCGCGCCGAGCTGCCCGCTTGGCGTCGACTGCTGTGGCGCGCGCTGTTCGTGATCGGCGTGCTCGCCGCCGGGATGGCCGGTTCGGGCGCGCTGACCGGCTGGTCGGAGCGGCGCCTCTACGGCGATGACATCGTGCACGCGCAAAGCACGCCGTATCAGCGCATCGTGCTGACGCGCTGGCGCGACGACCTGCGCCTGTACCTCAACGGCGAGCTGCAGTTTTCCTCGCGCGACGAATACCGCTACCACGAGGCGCTGGTGCATCCGGCACTGCAATCCGCGGCCGCCGTGCGCTCGGTGCTGGTCCTCGGCGGCGGCGACGGGCTGGCCGTGCGCGAAGCGCTCAAGCATGCGACGGTCGAGCGCATCACCGTGGTCGATCTCGACGCCGCGGTGACCACGCTGTTCGCACACCAGCCAGAGCTGGTTGAACTCAACGCCGGCGCGCTGGCTGATGCACGCGTGCAGGTGATCAACGCCGATGCCGGGCAGTGGCTGGAACACAACACTCAGCGCTTCGACGTGATCCTGATCGACCTGCCCGATCCGACCAATTTCGCGCTGGGCAAGCTTTATTCGGTGCCGTTCTACCGGCTGCTCGCGCGCCGCCTGAGCGAGACAGGCCTCGTCGCGATCCAGGCGACCTCGCCCTATTACGCGCCGCACGCGTACTGGTGTGTCGAGGCCAGCCTGCGCGACGCCGGCTTCGCCACCTGGCCCTACCACGTCTACGTGCCCTCGTTCGGCGAATGGGGGTTCCTGCTCGCTGCGCGCAGCGCCGGCGCGTTTGCCCCGCCGCTGCGCTACGACGTCGCCACGCGCTACCTCAATGCTGCAACCACGGCCGAAATGTTCCGCTTCCCACCCGACATGCCGCGTCCCGTGGTCGATGCGAACCATCTGGATTCGCAGGCGCTCGTGCGCTACTACGAGCGCGACTGGCGCAACACGGTGCGCTGACGCACTACTGGGGCCGCCACCAGAACAGGCGCCCGGTCGCACCGGTCGTAAGGCCTGCCTTGTCGGACCCGCTGACCACGTAGATGCGCCCGTCGAGGCTGACGCCAGGCACGCCATGCACCGGCTGCGGCAACCGCGGGCCGCTGATCCAGCGCTCGCCGCCGGCCGCGTAGACCTCGGTGACGCCGACCAGCAGAGCCGGAAAAGCGTGCGTCTGCTCACCGCCGGTGATGATGATCTGCTCGCCCACGACGGCCGCAGCAAATCCGCCGCGCGCGTGCAGGAACGACGGACCGGCCCGCCAGGTCTGCGTGACCGGGTCGTAGATCGCGGTCGTGCGCGAATCCGGAAAGCGTCCACCGATCATCCAGATTTCGCCCTGGAACGCGACGACCTGCGAGTGATCGCGCTCGGTCTGGTCGGGCGCGCCGATCCGGCGCACCGCACGCTGGCGCGGATCGAACTCCTCCAGCGTGCCGTCGCCGCGGCCGATGTAGACGCGACCGTTGAGCGTGGCTGCGTGGCTGCCGAAGGTCGGCGACAGTTCGGGCACCGGCTCCCAGCGCTCGGCGGCTATGTCGTAGCGGAAACCGGCAGCGCTCTGGTCACCACCGCCGACCGGTGCGCCGCCGACGAAATAGATCGAGCCCCGATCGGCGAACGCCGCGAGGTGATGCCGTCCGGCCGGCATGGGTGACAGTGTCGTCCACTGATTGCTGGCCGCGTCATAACGCTTGAAGCCGCGGTTGTCGCCGTAGCCCCCGAGCGCGTAGATCTTGCCGTCGTAGGCGGCTGCCGCAAGCTCGGACTGCGCTGGGACGGGCATGCGCGCCGCCTCGACCCAGTTGCCGCTGCTGCGCGCCTGCGGCGTGCCGTCGATGCACGGCGCACCCGCCAGCACTGTGACGCGGCCAGCGGCATAGCTGCCGCTGCCATAGGCCGCATCGTCGGCGGCATAGCGGAACGCCGCGCCCGTGCAACTCGTGAAATCGAACTCGAGGCGCCCCCAGCGCTGCTGCCGTACTGCGGCCGGATCGAACGCGGCACCAAAGCGCGTGCCGCGCGTGACATAGGCATCAACGGCGAGCCGGTTGTCAGCACCGCGTTCCCCCACGCCGGTGAGCCAGAGCTGATTGCCGGCCGGATCGAACGTGAACCAGTAGACCAGCATGCGTCCGCCGGACAGGTCCTCGATGAACCAGCCTTCGCCGGAACGGCCCGGCACGAACCAGTTGCCGCTGCGGCTGCGCAGGCCTTCTATCGCGCGACCGCCGCCCGCAGCCAGCGCGCGGCCGCCGCTGCAGTCGAGCTGATCGATGCTCGTGATTCGGCGCAAGGCGCGCGTGCCGCTGCCGTAGCCGCCGCTGCCGGTGTAGCGCAAGGTTGCCGATTGGCAGTCGTGGAACTGGAACTCGAAGCGTCCCCAGTTCACGTTGTCGATCTGCGCCGGATCGAACGCGGCACCGAAGCGGCCACCGCGCGGCCGGTAGACCTGCTCGAAGACGAGCGTGTTGCCTTGCACCCGGCCACCGGCAGCGACGAGCCAGACCTGCTCGCCGCTTTCGCCGGCCGCCGGAAAGGTGAACCACGCCGCGACCGCATTGCCGTCGGGCAGGATTTCGAGAATGAATCCTTCGCCGCTGCGATCGGGCTGGAACCACGAACCGCTATGCGCGGGCCCGACCCAGTACGGCCCCTGCACCACACTCCCGGGGCCGCCGCCGTCATCGCCGTCGTGGGCACGCAGGCACGGTGGCAACAGCAGGCTCGTCAACAGTCCCAGCAGCAGGATGGCACGCATGTCCGGCTCCGTACGAACGGGACCTGCAGTGTCTACGAACATCGTCGTATGTCAACTGTGGCGCGTCAGTGTCGCGGACTCGGCTATGCTCGCGACTTTCTCCTGTCCGTGGCCGCGATGCGAATCCCTCTGCTGCGTGCATTGTTCGCCGTACATGCATTGTTCGGCATGTATTCGCTGTCGACCGTCGCGTCCGCCGCCCCGTCGGACTCCGACGATTGGCTCATCGTCCAGGCCGGGCAATTGCTCGACCGGCCGGGACAACCGCCGCGCAAGGCCACTACGCTGCTGATCCACGCCGGCCGCATCCGGGCCGTGCGCGACGGCTACGTCGATGCGACCGGGTTCACCGATGCGCCAGCAGCGACGCGCATCATCGATTTGCGCGACCGCTTCGTGCTGCCCGGTCTGATCGACAGCCATGTGCATCTGACCTCCGACAAGGCCGGCCTTGAGGCGCAACTCGAATCGGTCACGCGCGGCACGGCATTCTTCGCCTACGAGGCCGCGGTCAACGCGCGCAAGACCCTGGCCGCCGGCTTCACCACGGTGCGCAATCTCGGTGATCGCGGCGGCGTCACGCTGTCGCTGCGCGACGCGATCGCGGCCGGCAAGCTGCCCGGCCCGCGCATTCTCGATGCGGGTTCGGCGATCTCCACGAGCGCCGGGCACATGGACCCGACGCTGGGCTTCCGCGACGAACTGCATGACGCCCTCGCCGCCGGACACACGACCTGCGACGGCGCCGACGACTGCCGCCGCGCCGTGCGCCAGCAGATCGCACGCGGTGCCGATGTGATCAAGATGGCGACCACCGGCGGAGTGAACAGCCGTATCGGTACGGGCCTCGGCCAGCAGATGTTCGATGACGAGGCCCGCGCCATCGTCGAAACCGCCCATCTCTACGGACGCAAGGTCGCCGTGCATGCGCACGGCGCCGACGGCATCGCACTGGCGCTACGCGCCGGTGCAGATTCGATCGAGCACGGTACCCTGCTCGATGCGGATACGCTGGCGCTGTGGCGCACCAAGCGCGCCTGGTATGTGCCGACGCTGTCTACCGTCAACGGCTACAGGGAACGCCTTGCGGCCAATCCTGGCGCCTACCAGGGCGACGTGCGCGCCAAGATCGAATGGCGCATCGGCGTCACCGGCAAGGCCCTGCGCCAGGCCGTCGAGGGAGGCCTGCGCATCGCCTTCGGCACTGATGCGGGCGTCAGCCTGCATGGCCGCAATGCCGATGAATTCGAACTGCTCGTCGAGTACGGCATGACCCCGACACAGGCGCTGCGCGCCGCGACGCTGGACGCGGCCGAACTGCTCGGTCTGGAGAAGGAACTCGGCAGCCTGGAGATCGGCAAGCACGCCGACCTGATCGCGGTCAGCGGCGATCCGCTGCAGGACGTGCGCGTGCTCAAACAGGTGGACTGGGTGCTCAAGGGCGGCCGTATCGAGAAATCGCCGCTGCCCTGAACAGCGGCGCCGCAGGCACCCGCCGCTGCCGCGTTCGCCAGCCCGCGGGCGGCCGCCCGCTTTATACACCTATAACTTTTTCCACCTTACACATCAGCACGCGGCAGTGCGGATAGCTGCGTGCACCGCGTGAAGCCCTGGTGCACGGCACGAGGAAGAAATGCGCGACACAGCGAAACGCTC
>JAAFHE010000303.1 GCA_013298265.1 Lysobacterales bacterium
AGCGGATCCACCGCGAGGTTGGGTACGCCGATCGGAATCGTCGCGCCGGCCGGGAATGAGAAGCCCACACCCGACATCTGGTTGTCCCAGATGCAGACCTTGGAGGTGACCTGGCTCAGGCAGATGACGCCGTCGAGCGCTACGGTCGTCATCGCGTTGTTGCTGTAGCGCGGCAGCGCGTAGCACATGCCTGCGGGTGATGTGCTCTTGTAGGTGCGCAGTTCCGCCGGCGTGCCGACGATGAATTGCAGGGCCTGCGAAATGAAGCCTTGCACTTTCCAGCCGGTCAGCCCAGCCGGGTCCATCACGCCGATCGATGGCGGGATGGGCACGCTGTTGGCGATGCATTCGTTGATGTAGGCCAGGCCTGAATTGACCGTCGCGGTCTTCAGCGATGGCACGGGCTGTCTGATCCTGATTGCCGCCAGCTTCTTCGCAAGTGCCGGGCCCGGATCGAACGCGTCGCCGCGCTGGCGGTGGGCGCCGTAGGACTTGTCCGGCAGCGTGAAGGTCAGTGCGAAGTCCAGTGCGCGCAACTTTCCGAGCATGCGGTCGTCGTTTTCGTGCGCTGGGGACTGGGCGAACAGCCACTCGATGGCGCGCTGCTCGAAGACGAGACGGGTCTGGCCCTTTTCGGGCACGCCATCAAAAAGCTCGCGCTCGAACTGCGCGAACTCGAACGCCTTGCGTTCATCGAGCCCCGCGCTGAGCTCCGCGCGGTACCAGGCTTGCGCCTGCGCCACGAATTCCAGGCTCAGCGGAAGCTGCTTGCCGGAAGAATCGAAAAATTCGCCGTGACCGATATAGGCGATGGGCTGTTCGGGCGCGGCGCTGGCCTGGACCGACCACAGGCTGGCGCAGGCGGCGATGAAGCCGGAAACGACGGACACACAAAACCACTGCAATTGCGATCTGTCCTGCATGGAGACTCTCCCGTGGGTGATCGTGCCGGCGGACGATACGCCTTCCCAGGAGAACAATACACATTATTCCAAATAGTTTTTTTCTACTTGATTCAATATAGAAAATTGATGGCGCTCGGATTCTGCCGTGGGCGTGTCGAGGCGAGCGCTACGCTGTCGGTGCGTCGCAGTCAGGTAGTGCCCGGCACCAGCGCAAGTGCCTGGAGCTGTTCCGGGTGTCATTGATTCATATGCATAACAGCAGCAGAGCCGCTCATGCGCGTGCGGGTTTTGCTGCCCTCCGCCGGGCCGCGGTCGGCGCGCGCCAGATCATGTAGACATCCGAACGGCTGTAGTTCGAGTCGGGCTTGAGGTTCGGCTGATGCACGAAGCCCATGCTCTCGTAGAGCTTCAGCGCCGGCGCCAGACGCGTGCTGGATTCGAGGAACAGCGTCGTGCCGGCGCGTTCCTGGAACACCTCGATCGCGCGCGCGAGCAGGCGGCGGCCGACACCGAGGCCCTGGTGCGTCTCGTCGACGGCCATCTTGGTGAGTTCGAACACGCCGGGGGATTCGACCTTGAGCGCGCAGGTGCCGATGACCTCGCCGTCGAGCAGCGCGAACAGCACTTCACCGCCGCCCGCAAGGATTTCGCCTTCGGGATCGGACAGCACGCGGTGGTCGATGGCCTCGAGATAGAAGTACTTGCGCAGCCAGTCTGCGTTGAGGCGATAGAAGTGCTCGCGCAGCGCAGGATCGAAGCCGACGACACGCACGCGCGCGCTGTCGCCGGCCTGGCAGCGCGCCGCGATGGCCTCGGCCAGTCCGTCGCCGAGCACGCGCTCAAAGCGCGTCAGTGTCTGCAGCACATCGACGTCGGCGGCGGCGCAGCGCTGTTCGAGTTCCTGCACGATCGCCTTCCAGGCCGGACGCACCTGGCGCAGCGCGTCGCCGGCCTGGGTTGTCAGGCCGAGACGGCGCCGGCGCCGGTCCGCCGGATCGTCGACGACGGCGAGCCAGCCGCTGGCAACCAGCTTGTCGGCGAGTTGGCTGACGGCAGAGTGGGTCTGGCCGATCTGTGCCGCAATGTCGCCGACGGACTGCGGCCCCTGGTCGTGCAGCAGGCGCAGCAGCGGAAACCAGCGTCCCTGCAGCGGCAGGCCGCGCAGGCTATAGACCTCGTCGGCCAGCGCGTAAAGCTGGTCGCTGATCGCGCGCAGGCGGCTGCCCAGGGCCAGCAGACCGAGGTCGGCAAGAAACGGCATGGGGGAATCCAGATAGTTACGTAAGTGCTAACATAAATCGTTGCAACGACGCCCGCAAGACAGTCGTAGCGCGGCCGGCTGTCCTTGCCGTGCCATTTACGCGCGCGCGGCTGCGCCGGATCATGCGGTCTCGCCTCGCCGTTGCAGGTCCGCCATGTCGCATGCCGCTGTTTCCTACTCCCGCACAACCGGCTGTTTCGCTGCGGCCGCGTTGCTGGTGCTCCTGGCGTCGGTCCCACGGCCGGCGGCCGCCGTCGTGCCGGCGCCGCTGCCGAAATGGAGCTATGCCGGCTGCAGTGCCGGCAACTGCCAGACCGGCTGGTACGCCTCGCCCGCGGTCGGCGATATCGACGGCGACGGCCAGGCCGAAGTGGTCTGGGGCGGGCAGAACCTCGGCGCCTACAACGGTGCGACGGGCGCGAGCGAATGGCAGGTCACCGCCGCCAGCCGCATCTGGCCGGCGATCGCGCTGGCCGATCTCGACGGCGACGGCGCGCTGGAGATCGTGGTGGGCCGCAACGGCAATCTGTTGACCGTCTATGCCGGCAACGGCACGGTCCGGACCGGCTGGCCGAAGAACCCGTTCGCGAACGGCGAAGTGCGCACGCTCGCGCTGGAAGACCTCGACAGCAATGGTGACCTCGAGATCATCGTCGGCCGCGCGAGCAGCGGCGGCGACCGCCAGGTCAGCGTCTACGAACACGACGGCAATGTGCGGCCGGGCTGGCCGGCGCGACGTACCGGGGAACCTGGCACCGGCGCGGGCATGTACAACGAGAACGTCGCGGTCGGCGATCTCGACAGCGACGGCACACCGGAAATCTACGCGCCGACCGATACGCACTACATCACGGCACTTGCCCCCAACGGCGACCAGCGTCGTACCAGCACGATCTACGGACTGTCCGGTGGCCAGCCGAAAACCTGGGCCCAGGTCGGCGTACACGTGGACCAGGCCGCCGATCTCGCCGGCTTCGCCAACTGCGGTGTGCAGCATCGTCCGAATTTTGCCAATGCAGCACCGGCCATCGCTGATCTCGACGGCGACGGCACGCTCGAACTCGTGGCGCCCGGCGATGTATACAACTGCGCGCTCGGCGATCCGGCCGGCGATCTGTACTACCTGCCGTGGATACTGCGTCACGACCGCACGCGCTGGACCGGCTCAGGCTTCGACTGGACCATACTGCCGCCGCAGGGCGCGAGCGGCGCGGCACTGACGCAGGACTTCGGCATCATCGAAAGTTCGGTCAGCAATGCGGTGCTGGCCGATCTCGACAACGACGGCCGCCAGGAAATTCTGTTCGCGAGCTACGACGGCAAGCTGCACGCGTGGTGGCTCGACAAGACCGAGAAGCACAGCTGGCCGTATGTGGTGCCCGGCACGGGCTTCCGCTTCGCCGCCGAACCCGTCGTCGCCGATCTCGACAACGACGGCTGCGCCGAAGTGATCTTCACGTCCTATCCGGAAAAGCGCGGCAACCTCGTCGGCCGCATGCATGTGCTGAATTGCCGCGGCGAGAGCCTGCACCAGCTCGATCTGCCGGCGCCGCGCGGCGATGACTGGAACGGCGGTCTTGGCGCACCGACGCTCGCGAACCTCGACGCGGACGCGGATCTCGAACTGGTTGCCGGCACGTCGCAGAGCGGTGTCGTTGCCTGGGATCTGCCGGGCAGCGCGAACGCGCGCGTGCTCTGGTCGACCGGCCGCGGCAGTCAGCAGCGCAGCGGGCGCGTGCTGCGAGCGGACCGGATCTTCCGCAACGGGTTTCAATGAGTGCGCGGGTTTCGGACCACTACGCTCAAGCCTGATCACGCAACCCATGAACAAGGCTGCGATCTACGACAGGCCGCAATGGTCCCTCAGTTGGGTTCTCCGCAGGCCGGAGGCAGAGGCGACAGCGCCATCACGCAGGTGTTGCCGGTGCGGAACGACAGGAAGCCGGGGTTGCCGACGCCGCCGTTTGCACCGGCCACGCGGAAGGTGCACGACGCGCTAGGCTGAATGCCGTTCGCGGTGGTGATCACGAGTTCCGGTGCGGTCACCGTGAAGGTCTGCTGTCCGCTCGCGTTCGTCGTCGCGGAGATCTCCGCTGCACTGACCGGCGCCATGTTCTGCGCCGTGCAGGTCGGCACGACATCGAACCCCGGATAGGCCGGACTCAGGGTCGCCGTGACTACAGTCGCGCCTGTCTGCGTGATCTGCGCCGGGTTCAGCGCGACCGACGGAGTGATCTGGCGGCCCTGCGCGGTGTATTCGTAGGTGGCACTGAGCTGGCGCAGCTTGAACAGGCAGCGCACCTGCGGCGAGTTCGTCGGCGGCAGCGTCACGAGGTTTTGCGACAGCACGCGGAACTGCACCTCGCCGCTCGCGTTGGCGATCTTGCTGCCGCTCTGCGCCGAACCCGCAGCAGAACCATCCAGACTGACTGTCGCCGGAGCCTGCGCCGTGCAGTTTGCGTCGATGGTCACGCCACCCTCGGCCGGCGAGCGTGTGCCGACGACCACGACGCGATCGACCTCGGTGGAGCCGGAGTTCGGCACAGTTACGCTGGACGGACTCACGTTGAGCGTCGGCGCGATGCGCTGGCCCTGTACTTCCACGACGGCGGTGTTCGCACTGCCGACGTGCGCGCGGAACGTGCAGCGTCCCGACGGCGCCGCACCACTCGCCGCGATCAGGCGCAGACCGCTCGTCGTGATCGTGAAGCTGGCCTTGCCGTCCTGGTTCGTGATCGCTGACGAAGGACTCACGCCTATCGTCGGCGGCACCGCCGCGCCCGTATCCGTGACGCAGCTCGCCGTGATCGTCTGCCCGGCCAGCACCGTCCCCCAGTTCAGCGTCACTTCGCGCACCGAACTGCCGTCGGTCGTAACCGCCGTGGCCGGCGACGCGGTCAGGCCGGGATCGACGATGAAGCGGTAACGCCGCGCCCCGGTCCAGTTGCAGAATTCGTTGACCGGCCCCGTGCACGCGGCGAAGTCGATGTACTGCGCCGACGTCGGCGTCGGACCCGTCACCGGCAGTCCCGCCGTGGTCAGCGTCAGCGTCAGACTCTGCCCCGCCAGCGGAATCGTCTTGCCGTTGCGTGCCGAACCCTGGCCGGCTTCCACATTGGAAATAATCCACGTATATCCATTTCCGACGACAGCGAAGCGGTAATACGACGCGGTGCTCCCGGCCCACTGCAGCGGCAGCGAAATCGACGTCGTGCCGTTGCCGTTGACCGGGAAATCCGTCACCGCCGGAGACCGCTCTTGCG
>JAAFHE010000304.1:0-1899 GCA_013298265.1 Lysobacterales bacterium
TTGTTCTGGTTGTACTGCGCCATCCAGCTGACCTGCTGCATGCGCACGCCGTCGTTCTTGTAGCCGAGCAGCCAGCCCAGTGCCTGCTCGAAGACGTTGCCGTTCATGGTCGCATCGGCCAGCGGTGTGCCTGCGCTGGACGGTGCCACGGCGTTGACCCAGCGGATCTTGCTGATGATGTTCGGATAGCGGCTGTCATAGGTCGGGTTCGACAGGATCCAGCGCACGACGTTGCCGCCGTTGGAATGGGTGATCACGACGAGGTCGGTGATGCCCGCGCTGTTGATGAAGCTGGTCAGCTGGCCGGCGACGCAGCCGGCGGCACGGCTGTCCCACATGTACTGGCCGAGATCACAGTTGATCACGGTGTATTTGGACTGGTCGGGCAGTCCCTGGCGGACGGAATTGACGAATTCCGGCGTCCAGTAATCGGCGAGCGCATTGGTCTGCGCGCCGGTGCCGTGGACGAAAGCGACGCCAGTAGCGGCGGCGGATGCAACGGATACGGCTCCCAGTGCGAGCGAGAGCGCCAAAGCAAGACGAACCATTTTTCCTCCCGGTGCGGCTCGGGCGGATTGATCGAGCCGCGATAAAGCTGCGGCAATGCCGGGTCAGGGTGAGCGTCCGTGCTGCTCCCGGGCAAAGCCGGAGCACGCTGATGGTCTATCCGCCGGGCCATGCCCTCCCGCACAAACCCGTCGGCGCGCGGAACGTAGCAATCGGAACATTGGCATGTCAAACGTTTGTTTGAAGTTGTTGCTCGAGCGCTGCCGGTCTCTGCCATGGTGGCCGGGACCCGAGTTTGGCCGAAATGGCCAGCCTGTGATCCCAATGCGACAGTAGGCTCGCCGCAGTCGCCCGTCCTGTCCGACAGGGGGCTTGCGACGGGCGGTCCCGGATATTTTTTGCGGCCGGCGATATAGAGAGATGCCGTGCTGCATGGCGGCTCTCCTCCTTGCCGGCATCGGATACTAGCCCGCCTTTCTCACCCTCTTTCTACTGCGGCCGCCGATAGAGACTCGCCCTGACGCGCGCTGCTCCCTCGTGTCGGCTCCACGTCGTGTCGGCTACGTCTTCGCCGTCACTGAAGTCCGCGCGCGCATCAGGACGGCGTCTCGACGGCCTCGCTGCGAGCGGGCGTGAGAAGTGCGGGCCAGCCAAGCTGGCGGCGTCGGGGCAGCGCGCAACCAGATCTCACGTTCCTGCACGTTGCGCGGAGCGATCACGTGGTCTTCGTCGTCTCCTCATCTTCTCGAGTGTCGAGGACTTCAGGAATCCTCGCGCGGTGCAATTCGCAGGCAATCGTTTGCGTGCCGGCCTCCGTATCTCGCTGGCAGGCTGCCAGCGTGGCGCGCTGTTCGCCGCAGTCGAGGCAATAGAAGGCCACGCCCTCCAGCTGACCGGCGCGGTGGGCGGAATACACGCCACTGCACCTGCCGCAGCCTGGGCACGCGACCCGCGACACGAGCAGGCAGCGCAGCGCGTGCCATTGCCAGGCGTCGGGCAGAGAGCGCGCGATTTCTCGCCACGCATCCAACCAGGCCAGCGTGGTGTCGGCATCGAGGCTTTCCAGCACGTAGGCCGCCGATCGATGTGTGGTGTCGCCCGGCGGCGTGCGCAGCACGTAGAACTCGTTACTTGCCCCTTCGAGTGTCGTCAGGCGCAATGCCGGTGGCGGCACGTCGGCGTGGTATTTCTCGCCATGAAACGGCCCACCCAGCAGCGGCAGGGCAGGAGCGGCACGTCGTGGTAGGGGCAGGTGCGTCGTGCTCATGATTTTCACCTCACGCCGAGATGCGTCGGGAATTCTGCCGGGATCACTGTTCCATGCCTCCTGCGAACAGGCGATCCGCTGCTACGCGCCCGAGTCCGTGGGCGGAACTGTTCGTCCCGACGGCC
>JAAFHE010000304.1:1909-5410 GCA_013298265.1 Lysobacterales bacterium
CGGTAAGAGGGGTAAATCTGGAATAGGCCCCCTGGCACCTGGCCGTACAGCCAATCCGCGCCGACCACTTGCCCTGAGCTGGTGTCCACGCGCACGAGGCGATGTTCGGCAGTCACAGCCTGCACCTGTGTGGGCGCGCCGACCGACATTGCCGCGAACACATCGGCGCAGGAAGCGGTCAGGTTGTTGCACCCGCTGAGAACACCGTTGTACCCGGTGTTGGCGGACCAGATCCGCTGCGGCACGGTTTCGATGGTCTGGATCCTTGCCACTTCGGGACCACAGCTACTGCGGCCGATCAACAGCACATCGCCGCCGAGCGATACGTCGCGCACCAGACCATCCGCGACGGAGTTGGCGCAGGCCAGATCGATGTAGTTCAGTTGCCCGCCGGGGGAGACGGCGTTGTACTGCAGATAGGTAGCCTTACCGCCCGCGCTGCCGACTACGTCGAACTTGCCGTCATCGCGCTGGACCATGTAATTGATGCTGAGTCCCGCGCCCGTGAGGATGGCGCCGGTATAGGGATACTCCACGATGTCGATCGTGGTGGTGATGTCGTAGGCCTGCACCAGTTCGGTCTTGTTTGCTTCCGCGCCGGTGCCGCGCACGGCCACGAGCACGCCGCCGGAGTTGGTGGCATACAGCGTAGTCGGCGCAGCGGTCGCGACGGCCGTGATTCCGCCGATGCCATTGGTAAAGGCGTTGGGCAGGGTAGAGGCGCTGAAGGTGAAGGATCCGGTCGCGACACTGATCCGCCCCACGGCGAGCGAGTTGCCGTAGTTGCCGACCACATAGACGAACTCCTGTGCAGGCGATCCCTCCAGATTCACCAGCACCCACGCGTTGGAGGGATCCGGCATGCTGTAGACCAGGCTGCCCTGGTCGCCCCATTGGCGGTTCACGGTGCCCGCGGCGGTAAGCCGGCTGGCTACAACGCGCGGATTGCCGTTGATCTGCTGTGCCGACAAATAAATGTATTCGCCGCTTTGCTGCAGGCGTACGAAGCCCAGCGTCCGCACGCCAGGCGGATCGGCGCCCCGCAGGGGAGCCGGGGCGACGCCGTTGGCGCCGAAGGAAGGATCCCGCGCGACCAGACCGGTGTACGCAGGAATCGCCGGTGCGGCCATGAAGAAGGCCAGGGTTGCGACGAATGAGCGAAACCTGTTGTACATCGTCGTCTCCGGGCTCATTGATCCGCGCCATCGGCGAACAGGCGATCTGTGGCAACACGTGCCAATCCGTATTTTCGAACGAACGGTGCGGCGAGGTAGGCGATGCCGACGAGGTAGGGACCGCTCTGCACCGCGCCCAGCTTGTAGGTGGGCTCGAACAGCAGATCGTTGTCCATCCACACGCCGCCCAATTCATCCCGTCCCAGCAGCAAACCCGTACTGGCTTTCACGTGGGAGAGGCGGAAGGACGGTGTGAGTGCGAGCACCTCTCCGGGAACGGTCTCTGACATGGCCGCGAAAGTGTTCGAGCAGGGATTGATCAGGTTGGGGCAATTCGCGTTGTCATCGCTGACGCCGGTCGGGACAGACCACAGCACCTGCGGTTGAATCGCGTCGATGCTGCTGATTCGCACCAGAGCGGGGCCGCAGTTGCTGCGCGTGGCCAGTATTGCGTCGGCCCCCAGCGACGGATCGCGCACCATGCCGTCCGCGACTGACGTGGTACCGCAGAGATCGAAGTAGATCTCTCGCAGCACCTGCGGCGATTTGGCGTAGTACTGCATGTACATCGCCTTGCCGGTTGCCGTGCCTGCCACGTCGAACGCGCCGTCCTCGCGCACGGCCATGTAGTTGATGCTGAGGAACTGGCGCGTGATGCTGCCGTTGGTTCCGCTGAACTCGGCGATGTTCAACGTGGCGCCGTCGCTGTACACCTGCACAAAGTCGGTTTCGTTCACCTCGGAACCGGCTCCGCGCACCGCGACGAGCACGCCGGGCGAGTTGGTGAAATACAGGGTGGATGCCCTGGCAGGTGCCGCGGCCGTGATCGAGCCGACGCCACTGGCATAGGCAATCGGCAACGTGGAGGAGTTGTAGATGAAGGAACCGTCCGCGATGCTGATGCGCGCCACGGTGAGCGCGTTGACCTTGCGGCCGATCAGATAGACGAACTCCGCGGTGCCTTCCACGATCACGACCAGCCGCGCGTCGAACGTGACGTCGTTGGCCGCGGCGTAGTCGGGAACGGGCAGGCTGTAGACCAGGCTACCCTGGTTGCCCCATTGTGTGTTCACGGCACCAGCCGGGGTGAGGCGCGTGGCCACGACGCGGTCGTTGCCGTTCAATTGCTGTGCCGAGAAGTAAAGGAAATCGCCGCTCAGCGGCAAGCGCACGAATCCGATCGCGACGGCGCCCAGCGGCGAGTTTCCCAGCACGGGAATACCGCCGAACCCGCCGGCGCCAAAGGACCTGTCCAAGGCGATCGGGCCCTCGTATTGCGCCATCAGTGGCATCGCCACCAGGAAGGCCGCGGCCGCTAACCACGCGAAAGTTCGGCTGAACATGCTCATCTCCTGCTGCAGGAATCTGGCAACGAGACTGGCTCAAGGCCTGGTGCCAAGCCTGACGGCAAGCGGACATCTGGCGGACACCAAGAGGACGTGGCCCTGCCGGGCTAGAATCCCTCCGCCCGTACGCAGCCGCGCCGGGCAGGGGATTTGCGCCGCGGATGTCGGCGCAGCACGGGACAGACGGATGAGCGGTGACCTCGCACATAGAGAACTGCCAGTCCCTGCGCCGTTCGGTTACGCCTTCGCGGGCGCCACCCTGGAGCTGGCTCGTGGCCGCCTGCTGGTCGATGGGCAGGACGCGGGCGCCGGGCCGCTGGTGCTCAAGCTACTCGCGGTGCTGTGCCAGGCGGCGGGCCTGCTGGTTACGCGGCAACGGCTGTTCGATGAAATCTGGCCGCGCCAGACGGTGTCCGACGAAGCCCTGACCAAGCTGATCGCGCGCTTGCGCGAAACCCTCGGCCCTTACGGCAAGTGCGTGGTCACATTGCGCGCGCGCGGCGTCCGGCTGGATGCTGCGGTGACCGAGCTGGATGCGCCGCTGCAAACTGCGTCGCCGTTGCCGGTGGCAGGCGCGGCTGCGCCTGCGAGTGCACCCGCACCCGCACCCGCAAGCGAGGCGCTCGCGGCTGTCGAGGAATTCGCGCCGTCGGTACCCACTGCGCCGATCGCGCAAGCGACGCTGCCGCGCCGCGTGAACCCATTTGGGATCAATGTGTCGGGGATCATCGTGGCGCTGCTGGTTCTGGCTGCGCTCGCCTGGGGCGTCAGTATCCCGATGCGACCGGCTACCTTGGATCCGCACCAGATCGTGGTGTCTGACTTCGGCCTCACCATCGCCGACGTGAACGCTACCAAGCCGGAAACGCTGGCCCTGGTGCGTGAAGCCATCGCAGCCCTGCACCTGGGGCAGGCTGAACGCTACCGCGCCGTATTGCAGGTGGCCCACGACGCGGACCGCGCCACGTTGGTACCGGGCA
>JAAFHE010000305.1 GCA_013298265.1 Lysobacterales bacterium
CTCGACGATGCCCTGCCGGTCGAAGTGCTCGACCATATTGACGAGTTGCTGCTGGTAGCCCACGCCCAGGGTGCGGTCCCAGTCGGAGCGGTTGTTGAACGCGGCGAGGCGTTCGTCGCGCGGCAACGCGGCGTCCATGACTTTTCGGTAATTTTCCACATTCAGCACCTGATTCGGCACGCGCGCAGGCCAGAACGTGGGCAGGTACGGGTCGTAGTTGGGCTGGTAGCCGGAGCGGCAGCTGGCCGTGTCGGTCTGCCAGGGAATCGCCATCCAGCGCGTGATGGATCCGGGGAACTGGGCGTAGAGCGGGCCGTCGTAGGAGGTCGCTTCGCCGGGTGTGAGCGTGGTGCCGTAGTCGGGCTCGGGATTGTCCTTGGCGCGGTGGCGCCAGCGGTACGGCTCGAGGTACATGGTCGCGTGGCGCACCGGCCAGGTCATCTCGCAACCGGGATGGAACGCATCAGCGAGGCAGAACTCCAGCGCGGCGCGGTCGAGCATGGCGGGCTGCTCGGCCAGCGGCACCTGGTCGATGTCGGTGGGCGGTTGTGCAGCGGGATCGTAGTCGGCGATGAACTGGCCGTTGGCCCAGTAGTCGAGCAGCGCGAGCTGGGTCGTGGTCAGCGCATTCATGGCCCGCGGGATCGGCGGCATGGGCACGTCCATCGCATCGCCATAGACCCAGGGCCAGGGCTTCTGCGAAATGTCGCCATCGCGCGGATTGCGGAACGCGTTGGCGACGGTGCGCCGCAATTCCTTGTAGGTATCGCCAGGCTGCGACAGCTTGTGCAGGTAGGCCGGGTCGAGAAAGTGCTGCGGCATGCCGTAGCCGAAGCCGGCGGCGAAGCCGGCGTTCATCCACTGCAGGTCGCAAAGCGCCTTGAAGATCGGCAGCAGGTCGTACCGGAACGACGGCCGGATCGGCGCGGGCAGCTGGCCCGCCTGGATGGCCACATCGGTCAACAGCGCATACATCGTGCGCACGGACTTCTGCTGTGGGCCGTAGTTCGGCGGTGCCACGACCACCCAGGCCGGCGCGACGTCGAGGTCGCGGCCGTCGAGCCGCACGCGCGCGGTGACGGGGCCGTCGCTGGTGTCGTCATACCAGCCGTCGTTGTTGGCGAAGGTGACCGGCGGCTGGCCGGTGATCGATGCGGACTTGCCGTGCCCGCCGAACACGAGCAGGCGGCCTTGCGCATCGGTGCGCAGCTCGCCAAGTTCGACGGGGATGTCCATGAAGGTGCCGCCGTCGAAGTGGTACGGCGGTCCCTGCGTGGCCGGCGTACTGATGCTGCGCGGCGTCGGCGTGATGGAGAGCTTGCCGCGCGCCGGCACGGGGACGCTGGCGTTGCGGCGCGTCGATGGCGTCGCGGTCAGGGCTTCAGGAATATCCAGCGCGAGCTCGAAGTTGTACCAGGCGGCCTTGTGGTTGGCCAATTCCACGGTCCATTCGATCTCGGCCCCGTCGTCCATGCGCAGTTCACGCACGACGTGCCCGGCGGCGTTGTAGCCATAGATGCGGAACTGGGCCACTTCACGCTTGAGCGCACCCGCGGCATCGCGGTAGTAACCCGGTGGCTGCGGTGCGGGATCGGTTACCTGCGGGCCGATGTAGTAACCGTCTTCTTTCGCGGAATTGCCGACGCGGGCGATGCCGATGGACGGATGGATCTTCGCGCAGACGATGCGTTCGTCCGGACTGATGTCATGGCTCATGAGCCGCCTCCGATGAGTTGCGATGCCGCGGACCGGCACTGGCCCGCGGGGCCGGGCGACTCTCGCGCGAATCGGCGGAAGCGTCAAGCAAAAGTGTACATAGCTGCTATTGATGCATAAGACACCACGCTGCCGCCCTGCACACGACGCGAGTGGACGCGTCCGACACGATGCGTGCGGCGCCAGCGCACCCGCGCCGCTGAATTGAACGGCGTCCGTCGACGAAGGCGCCGCCTCGGTCAGCGCCAGCGCGCGAGCGCAGCCTGTCCGTAGCGCGGATGCACGACGCGTCGCCGCGTGATATCCGGCTCCCCGCTGTTGCCGGCCAGCGGGAACACGGTCAGATGGCGCGGCTGCACCGTGATGCTCATGCCGGACTGCAGCGAACGGCGTTGGGATTCCTCGCCACCGAGTTCGACTTCGAGCGTCTGTCCGAGCGCGGGGACATCGAGTTCCACATGCGCCACGCTGCCGGACAAATAGATATGCCGCAGCGTCGCGCGCCAGCCCGACTCCAGCGGCGTCGGGGTCAGCGCGAGATGTTCGGGCCGCACATACGCCACACCGCTGCCGTCGGCGATGCCGTCCAGGCCGTCGGCGTCGAAACGCTGGTCGCCCGCATGCAGGCGTCCGTTCTGGATGCGCACGGGCAGCTTGTTGGACTTGCCGATGAACTCGAACACGAACGGCGTGGCCGGCTGCTGGTAGATCTCGTCGGGCGTGCCGACCTGCTCGATGCGCCCCTGGCTCATGACGACGACGCGGTCGGCGAGTTCCAGCGCTTCTTCCTGGTCGTGGGTGACGAACACGGTCGTCAGGTTCATCTCTTCATGCAGGTGCCGCAGCCAGCGGCGCAGCGTGACGCGGACCTGCGCGTCGAGCGCGCCGAAGGGTTCGTCGAGCAGCAGCAGGTCGGGCTCGGTCGCGAGGGCACGCGCGAGCGCGACCCGCTGGCGCTGGCCACCGGAGAGTTGCGAAGGATAGCGGCCGGCCATGCCCTCGAGCTGCACGCGCTTGAGCAGCTTGTCGACGCGATCGGCGATCTCGGCCTTGCTCGGCCTGCGCGCGCGCGGCCGCACGCGCAGGCCGAAGGCGACGTTCTCGAACACGGTCATGTGGCGGAACAGCGCATAGTGCTGGAACACCAGGCCGACGCCGCGATCACGCGCACCAACGCGCAGCAGGTCGCGGCCGTCCTGGGTCAGTTCGCCCGAATCCGGAAAATCCAGCCCCGCGAGGATGCGCAGCAGGGTCGTCTTGCCCGAGCCTGAGGGACCCAGCAGCGCGATGAATTCCCCAGGCGCGATGCTGAGGCTGACGTCGTCGAGGGCGCGGAAATCGGCGAAGCGGCGCGCGAGATGGGTGATGGCGATGGTCATGTCAGTGTCCGCGCGGCGCGCGGGCGGCGAGTTCCGCCCCGTAGCGCCATTCCAGGAAGGTCTTGAGGCCGAGGGTGAGCAGGGCCAGGAACGCCAGCAGCGACGCGACCGCGAAGGCGCCGGCGTAGTTGTAGTCGTTGTAGAGAATTTCCACATGTAGCGGCAGCGTGTTGGTCAGCCCGCGTATATGGCCCGACACCACCGACACCGCGCCGAACTCACCCATCGCGCGCGCATTGCACAGCAGCACGCCGTAGAGCAGCGCCCAGCGGATATTGGGCAGGGTCACGCGGAAGAAGATCTGCCAGCCGCTCGCCCCGAGCACGCGCGCGGCTTCCTCCTCGTCGCTGCCCTGGGACTGCATCAAGGGAATCAGTTCGCGCGCGACGAACGGCAGCGTGACGAACACCGTCGCCAGCACCAGTCCGGGCACGGCGAAGATCAGCTTGATGTCGTGCGCCTGCAGCCACGGCCCGAACCAGCCCTGCGCGCCGAACAGCAGCACATAGATCAGCCCCGACACAACGGGAGATACCGAGAACGGCAGGTCGATCAGCGCGCCGAGCAAGGCCTTGCCGCGGAAATCGAAGCGCGTCATGGCCCAGGCCGCGGCGACACCGAACACGGTATTCAGCGGCACGGCAATCGCAGCCACGAGCAAGGTCAGCTTGATCGCCGCAATGGCTTCCGGATGCACCACGGCCGCCACGTAGGTGCCCAGCCCCTTGCGCAGCGCCTCGACGAAGACCGCCGCCAGCGGCAGCACCAGGAACAGCAGCAGGAAGCCCAGCGCTGCAGCGATCAGCAGCCCAGGCACGAGGCGGCTGCGGCGAGGCCGCGCATGGGCGGGAATTTTCAGGACGGCTTCCATCTCAGCGCTCCGCCCAGCGCCGGCTCCAGCGCTGCAGCAGGCTGATCGCCAGCAACAGCAGGAACGACAGGGCCAACATGACGACGCCGACGGCGGCTGCGCCGGCATAGTTGAATTGTTCCAATTGCTTCACGATGACCAGCGGCAGGATCTCGGATTTCATCGGGATGTTGCCGGCAATGAAGATGACCGAGCCGTATTCGCCGACCGCGCGCGCGAGCGCGAGCGCGAAGCCGGTCAGCAGCGCCGGCAGCAGCAGCGGGAGCAGCACACGCATGAAAGTCTGCAGGCGACTCGCGCCGAGCGTGGTCGCGGCTTCTTCGATATCGCGGTCCAGCGACTCGAGCACCGGCTGCACCGTGCGCACGACGAACGGGAAGCCGACGAAGATCATCGCAACCAGCACACCGAGCGGCGTGAAGGCGACCTTGATGCCGAGCGGCGCAAGCCACTCGCCGATCCAACCCTTGGGCGCATACAGCGCGGTCAGCGCGATGCCGGCGACCGCCGTCGGCAACGCGAACGGCAGATCGACGAGCGCATCGAACAGGCGCCGGCCCGGGAACGAATAGCGCACCAGCACCCAGGCCACGAGCAGGCCCACGACCGCATTCACGAACGCAGACAGCAGCGCCGCGCCGAAGGACAGGCGCAGTGCCGCCAATACCGGCGGCGCGCTCAGCGTAGTCCACAGGCCGTCCAGACCCATGCCGCTCGCCTTCACCAGGAGCGCGGCGAGCGGCAGGAATACGATCAGCCCGAGATACGCCAGGGTGTAGCCGAGGCTGAGGCCGAACCCGGGCAGTACGCGTCGCGACATCGCTTACTTGCCGATGCCGAGCTGATCGAACACACCGCCGTCGGCGAAGTGCGTAGCCTGCGCTTTTTTCCAACCGCCGAACTGTTCGTCGATGGTGAAGGTGTTGACCTTCGGAAACACCGAAGCGTACTTCGCTGCGGCCTTTTCGTCGTAGGGACGGTAGTAGTGCTTGCCGGCAAGTTCCTGTGCCGCGGGCGTATAGAGGAACTTGAGATAACCCTCGGCGACCGCGCGCGTACCGCGCTTGTCGACGACCTTGTCGACGACGGCGATCGGCGGTTCGGCCAGGATCGAGATCGACGGCACGACGATCTCGAACTCGTCCTTGCCGAGTTCCTGGCGCGCGAGCAATGCCTCGTTCTCCCAGGCCAGCAGCACATCACCGATGCCGCGCTGGACGAAGGTCGTGGTCGAACCCCGTGCGCCGGTGTCGAGCACAGGCACGTTCTTGAACAACGCGGCGAGGAATTCCTTCGCCTTCGCGTCGTTGCCACCGGGCTGCTTGAGCGCGTAGCCCCACGCGGCCAGATAATTCCAGCGCGCGCCGCCGGAAGTCTTGGGGTTCGGGGTGATAACTTCCACGCCGGGCTTGATCAGGTCGTTCCAGTCCTTGATGGCCTTGG
>JAAFHE010000306.1 GCA_013298265.1 Lysobacterales bacterium
CTGGCGTCGCGTTGGTAGGTCACGATCGCGCCGTGCGGATAGGTGATGGTTTTCAGCAGATCGGCGCGGTCGTAGGTGTAGGCCAGTTCGTAGCCCAGCCCGTTGAGCCAGACCTCGCCCGGGCCGAGCACGCGCTTGCGCACGACGTTGCCGCGGCGGTCGTAGCAGTAGGTGGTCGAGCCGCTGGCGTCGGTGAGTCGGCTCAGGCGGCCGACAGGAAACGCGTTCCCGCAGCCGGTCTGGCTGTCGGGCAGGTCGTAGTCGCGGCGCACACGACGGTTGGCGTCGGGATAGAAGGTATCGACGCGCCGGTTCAGCGCATCGTAGACGTGGGTTGCGGTGATGCCGCGCGCGTCGGTCTCGCTGACGCGGTTGCCGGCCAGGTCGTAGAGGAAACTGCGGTTGCCCGCGTCGCGGCTGAGTTCCTCGCGCAGGTCGCCGAGACGGTCGTGGATGTACGTGGTCGGCACGCCGTCGGGATCGGTGACGCCGATGAGCTGGTCGGCGGCGTCGTAGCGCAGTTGCGTGAGTGCGTTGGCGCTGGTGCCGGTGCCGCCGAAGTCCTGCAGGCTTTCGACGAGGCGATTGAGGCCGTCATAGCGCTGCTCGGTCTGCACCTCGCGGCCGTCGGTGCTGCGGCGCGGATTGCCGTTTGCGTCGTAGCCGTTGAGGATGCCGCCGGCCGCGTCGTCGAGCTCGAAACGGACCACGGGACGATTGAAGGCGTCGAGCTGGCGCACGAGGCGATCGAGTTCGTCGAATTCGCGCTCGAGCTGCCATAGGTTCTCGCCGCGGCTCGTCAAGCGCTGCTCGATGCGGCGGTCGCCGTTCGGGGTCAGGGTATAGGCGATGCGGTTGCCCAGCGCGTCGCTCACGGACGTGAGGCGATGTGCGCTGTCGTAGCCATAGGTCAGCGTCGCGCCGTTGTCCGGCGCGAAGACCTTGGTCACGTTGCCGCTGTAGTCGTATTCCAGCGTCGTGACCGCATCAGTGGCCGACGGAGTGCCGTCGGCGTTTGCGCGCACGCTGCGCGTGAGCAGCCAGCCGCGGGCGTGGTAGGTGTAGTCGGTCAGCGTGCCGTTCGGGTCGCGCACGCGCGCCGGCCGCCCGGCGCGGTCGTAGGCGAGGATCTCGGTGACCTGGCTCAGCGCATTGGTGACACTGCGCAGGTCGCCCTTGCGCCAGCAGGAAGCGCCGGCAGTGCCGCAGCCGCTGAGCACCGTAGTCGTGTAGTAGCGGTATTGCGTGATATCGGCGATGTCGCTGCGCGGGCCGTCGATGCGGCTGAGCTGGCCGATGAACGCGCAGCCGGTACCGGGGTTCGCCACATCGGCGGCGCTGCAGTAGACATAGCCGGTGGTGCGGCTGCGCCCGTCGGTCGGATCGACGAGGTCCGTGCCGATCAGCTGCGTCGCGCCGGGCGCATAGCGGAAGCGGCGGTCGCGCAGCAGCGTGCGCGGGCCGCCGGGCGGATCGGCGTAGAGACGCTCGGCCGTGATGCGTCCGATCGCGTAATCCCAGTCGCGCTCGCGCCGGCGCTGCTCGGGCCGTCCCTTGGCCTCGGTGCGCGCGATCTCGTGGCTGCCGTCGGCGTTGTACTCGATCTCGGTGCGCACGCCGCGCTTGTCGATGCGTGCGCTCAGGCGGTGATGCACCGGGTGGTATTCGAAGGCGACCGTGCCGGCGGGATCGCTGATGCTCGCCGGCACGCGATAGGGATGGCCGGCGGCAAAGGTATAGATGCTCTCGCGCAGCGCGGCGGTGCGCACGATCGCGCGGCTGTCGTCCTGGCCGCCGTCGGGCCGCAGCGGATAGCTCACGTCGACGCGTCCGGCATCCAGGCCATGCCAGCTCGCCGTCGCGCGGCCCCAGTCGTCATAGGCATAGGTCGCGTAGCGGCGCAGGTCTTCGTCGAGGATGCCGGTGAGCCAGGAGCCGCGCACACTCGCGGTTACGCCGAGATGGGCGGCTTCGTTGTAGAGGAATTGCTGGTTCCGGCCGAAGCGGTTCAGCGCGACGAGCCGGCCGTCGCCGTCATAGACCAGGCGCGCCAGTTCGGTGATGCCATCGTCGGCGACGATACGCTCGAGCTTCTGCAGGCGTGGGTCGGTGTACTGGAAGGAGACGTAGCGGCCGCTGGCGTCGGTGACGCGGTCGATGCGCCAGAACGCTTCTTCCAGGTGCGCGGTTTCCTGCAGCGGTTCGTTGACGATGGTGCGGCCGCGGTAGGTAATCGTGAGATCGCCGCGCGGGTCGTCCGCATGGCGCGTGGCGACCAGGCGGCCGGCGCGGTCGTAGCGTTCGCGCAGGCCGTCCTCGTAGGTCAGTTCGAAGTACGGCGGTGTCGTGCCGTCCTCGACATAGCGCAGCACGCGGCCCAGGCTGCTGGTCGCGCGGAACGTGCCGGCCGGCAGGGAGCCGTCGCGGCGGTAGACCTCGAGCGAGGGCAACGCGTCCTGCACATAGACGAGGGTCACCGTCTCGATCGGATTGACCTCGGGACTGGCGGTGCCCAGATGCCCCGGGTGGCTCCACTCCGTCAGCAGGCGCTTGGCGAAACCGTGCGACCAGTTGCTGTCGATATACGCGTAGTTGCGTAGCTGGCGCAGCGAGCTGTAGTGCAGATCCAGGCGGATGTGGCCGTAGTCGAACACGCTGACGCTGGCCGACTTGTTGCCGTTGCCCGGATGGCAGGGATTGCCGGCGCTGCACTGGTTCGGCGTCTGGGTGAACTGCGGTGCGTCGATGATCTGTTTGTCGAAATTCGCCTTGCAGGCCGTGCCGCTGGCGTTCGCCGCGGCATTCACCGTGCTGCCGGCGCCGCAGGAGATCGCATCCTGCCGCGCCATGCCCCAGGTGAGGGTCTGCGTGGCCGCGGGCGCGCGGCCGCCGTCGGCGTCGAGCAGCGTCGGACAGCTCTGCGCCGTCACCGAGAACTGCGCGCCCGAATCGTTGGCTGTGCTCGAGCTGGGCGCAAACAGCAGCGCGCCGGATTCGCTGCCGGCACCGCTGACGCTGCGAAAACGCGCGACGCTGCCGCTGAGGTTCATCGCGCCGCTGCGCGTCCAGCAGTAACGCGGATCGTCGCCCCAGGTTTCGTCGAGCTGGCATTGCAGGCGCTGCCGTTCCAGTTCTGGCGAGGCGCAACCGCTGCTGCCGCAGCCGGCGATCGTGCACACCGCCAGCGGCGAAGCCGGCGGCCAGCCGCGCACGAACGCGCGGTAGGTCGAGGTCGTCGTCACGGGCGGACCGATCAGCACGTCGGCCGTGATGCCGAGCGCACCGTAGGGCCGGTAGTCCAGCGCAAACGGCTGCGCGACCGGACCATCGAACGAGCGCGGCAGCGAAAACGCATTCGCCGCGAGCGGCATGCCCGCGCGCAGCTGCGCCTCGGCCTCTTCCAGCGTCGTGCAGCGCTGGCCGCCCGGCGCGACATAGCCGTAGATCGACGACGCATTCGCCGGCAGGTCGCAGCGCGCGACGGCGAGCGAAGGCAGCACAGCGCAGAGCAACAGCAGCACGGAAACCCGTCGGGACATGGGCAGCCTGTACGCAGTACAACACGGCACCACGGCAGCGCGGTGCGGCATGAGTGGAAAAGTGGATGTTCGCGGGCTGCTCGACAGCAGCGCACGCCGGCCGGATCTTAGCGGTGCCAGCGGCCTTCGCAATGACATTTTTCTACGAATTCCATTCCGTGGCGTATGGACGCGCCCACGGCGACGGCCACTGCCCGCGAGCATCGCGACTCAGGATGCGCCGCAGCGCAGGCTGCCGCGCCAGGCATCCAGCGTGGCCTCGCGCAGCGCCGAGGGCTTGCCTTCGTGCAGGATGTCGTCGAACAGGAACAGACGCGACTCGCCGTTGGCCAGCGCCAGATCGTAGGCAAGGAACTCGTGCCGGTCGCCGATCAAGGTCAGGCGCAGACGCAGGCCGGTGACATCGCGGTTGCACAGGCGCAGCACCCGAAAAATTCCCGCCTGTGTCGAGCCGGCCTGGGCGTCGGGCCTGTCTCAACCGTCGTAGCGGATCGCGATGATCTCCAGCCGCAGGTCTCCGGCTGGCCGGCGCCACAGCACGTCCTCGCCGACTTTCGCACCGAGCACTGCCTTGGCCAGCGGCGACAGCCAGCTGACGCTGCCGTGCTCCGCGTCGGTCTCGTCCTCGCCGACGATACGGTAGGTCGCCTCGACGCCGTGTTCATCGACCACGTCGACACGGGCCCCGAACGTGACGCGGTCCGCCGGCTGCTGCGCCGGATCGACCACGATCGCGCTCGCGATGCGCGCCTCAAGCCAGCGCATCTCGCGCGCTGCGGTCTCGCGAGCGACTTCGTCCTCAAGCCCGACCTCGCCGGCGCTGCCGGCGCGCAATTGCGCGAGGCGTTGCTGCTGGTGGGCGAGGCCCGCCGGCGTGGTGTGGTTCGGATGCTCGCTGAGCGGAATTTCCGGCAGCGGTTCGGGGCGATCGGATTCTTTGACGAAGGCGCGGCTCATTTTCCCGAGGTTGGACCTGGCCGCGCGAATTCAATAGGCGCTGTTCCCGGCCGTGCTATTCCAGATCATCCGCAAAGATCCGGTCCGTCACACCGGCGATCTCCGCCAGCGCCGCGACGTTCATGCGGACGATATGGCCGCCGAGGGTCGGCGAGGTGCCGAGGTTGTTCATGTTGGCCGGCAGGTCGGTGGTCTTGTGGTAGTGCGGATAGCTGGTGCCGCCGCGGTGGATGCTGAAGACGGCGCGTACGCCGCGGTTCAGGTACGGCTGCTGGTCGGAGCAGCAGGCGCTGGCCGACTTGACCACGCTGAGCGCGGGCACGTAGTTGGCGGCGGCGTCGGCAAAGCGGTCGCGCATCGCGATGTTGGCGGCGAGGTTGCCGCCGGGCGAGGTGCCCTGCGCGGTGGTCAGGGTCACGCCGAAGCCGCCTGCACCGTTGTCCCAGCCGATCATGTCCATATTGGCCATGACTTCGACCTTGGCCAGATCACCGCTGGCGGCGAGTTCGCTGGCGTGCCCGGTGCTGCCCCACAATCCCTGCTCCTCGCCGGCATAACACATGAAGATCATCGTCTTCTCCGGCTGAGACGGCACCAGGGCACGCGCGGCCTCGATCACGCCGGCACAGCCCGAGGCGTTGTCGTCGGCACCGGGTGTCGGCGTCGGCAGGGACGAGTTTTCCTGGCGCGAATCATAGTGCGCGCCGACGATGATCCACTGGTCCGGGTACTTCCAGCCGGTGATGCGCCCGGCGACGTTGTGGCGCGTCACGGAACTGCCGGACAAGGTCATGGTGAAAGCCGGCTCGCTCGCTTGCAGGCCCAGCGCCTCGAATTGCGTGCGTATCCATTGGCGCGACAGGTACAGGCCGGATGCGGGATCGGTACTGCTGTTGTGGCTG
>JAAFHE010000307.1 GCA_013298265.1 Lysobacterales bacterium
TGCAGTATTACCCAGGCGAGACCTATCTGGTCTGGGGCCGCATGGATACCGTCGCGGAAACCATCAGCGTGCCGCACGTGCGCTGGCAGGGCGGATTCCTCGCCGAATACAAGGTCAACCCCGACCTGCGCGGCCGCAGCGGCCGCATCACCAACGTCGACGTACACTTCTACAACAATGGTGATGTCGCCGGCGTCATCGGCGCGCTCGAGAAGCTCGGCGCCACGGTGCTGACCCACGCACCGGCGCAACCGGACAAAGCGTTCTTCGACGCCTGGATCCAGGTCGACGCCGACAAGCTGGCCGAGATCGCGCGCCTGCCGCAGGTCCTGGCGCTGGCCTATGCCAGCCCGACCATCCGCTATGAAGACGAGCTGGCCACGCAGACCGTGGCCGGCAACTACAACGGCGCCGGCCAGCCGCAGCTCGGCTACGTGCCCTGGCTCACCGGCTTTGGTTTCAACGGCAACGGCGTGACCTGGGCTGTGGTGGATTCAGGCGTGGATCTGGGGCATCCGGACCTGTCGCCGCGCATCGTCGGCGGCTTCAGCTATCCGGGCTGCGCCGCGGCCAACGGCGACGACGAAGCCGGCGGCGGCCACGGCACGCACGTGGCTGGCATCATCGCCGGCATGGCGATCGGCGACGGAGCGGGCGCGACGGTCGACGAGGACGACGCGAACGGCTTCCGCTATGGGCAGGGCATCGCCACCGGTGCCAGCATCTACGCCGTATGTACCGGTACGGCCTGGCCGCCGACCGGTGGCTGGCAGAGCCTGTCCAAGACCTCGCTGACCGGCAACGCGATCGGCATGAACTCGAGCTGGACCACCGGCGAAGGCACTGCCCACGGCTATCAGGCCAGCGAGCGCACGTTCGACACGATGATCCGCGACGGCGACTTCGATACCGCCGGCAACCAGCCCTTCATCATTTCATTCTCGGCCGGCAACAGCGGCCCGGGCGCGAGCACGCTGACCGCACCGAAGGAAGCGAAGAATCCGATCACGACGGCTTCATCGCTCAACTTCCGTGCGGGGGCCATCGACGGCCTGTCGGGTTTTTCCAGCCGCGGCCCGGGCGTCGACGGCCGTGTGCTGCCGACGATCGCCGCCCCCGGCGACACGGTTGCCTCGACCCGGCGCCGCGCCGGTGCGAGCCAGTGCGGCACCAGTATCGCCGGCACGGGCGGCCACTACTCCAACTGCAGCGGCACCAGCATGGCCGCGCCCCAGGTATCCGGCATGCTGGCGGTGCTGGCGCAATGGTGGCGCACCAATAACAACAACGCGACCTTCAGCCCGGCCATGGCCAAGGCGCTGATCGTCAACGGCGCCGTCGACATGGCCGCGGCCGACGTTCCGAACAACAACGAAGGCTGGGGCCGCATCCATCTGCCGCGCACAACCGGCGGAGCCGTACCGCGCCACATGATCGACCAGACCGTGGTGCTCGACAACGTCGGCGACACGCACGTGATCTCGGCCGGCATCGCCGATCCGAGCAAGCCCACGCGCATCACGCTGGCCTATACCGATGCTCCGGGCGCGGTGGGTGCCAACCCGGCGCTCGTCAACAACCTCGATATCGAAGTCGTCAACGGCGCAAACACGTACAAGGGCAACGTGCTTGCGGCCGGCGTGTCGACGACCGGCGGCGTCGCCGATGCAAGGAACAACCTGGAAAACGTGTTCCTGCCGGCCGGTGCCAGCGGCACGATTACCCTGACGGTCCGCGCCACCGCCCTTCCGGGCGACGCTATCCCAGGGGTCGGCGATGCGACCGACCAGGACTTCGCTTTGATCTGCGACAACTGCGCGCTGACACCAAACTACTCGCTGGTCGCGACCCCGTCTTCGCGCGAGGTCTGCGCACCAGCCGTAGCGACCTATCCGATCAATGTCGGCTCGAACCTCGGCTATACCAACCTGGTGAATCTCGTCACGAGCAGCGTGCCTGCGGGTGCGAGCGCCAACGTGACGCCGACCGCAGTGACGCCGCCCGGATCGGCCACCGCGACGCTGACGCCCGGATCGCTGGCCGCCGGCAGCTACACCTTCAATGTCGACGCGACCTCCGCCAGCGGCGCGCAGACCATGCAGCTCGGCCTGGACCTGTCGACCGCGATTCCGGCAACACCGACCCTGACCGTACCGGCCAACAACGCAGTCGACGTCTCGGCCGCACCGACCCTGACCTGGTCGGCCTCGGCCCAGACCAAGGACTACGTCGTGGAAGTGGCGACTGATGCGGCCTTCGGCAGCATCGTGTTCACCCGGACGGTGGCGGGCACCACCAGCTCGACCACGATCGCGCCGGCACTGACCACGAACACGCGCTACTACTGGCGCGTGCGCAGCGGCAACATCTGCGGCACCAGCAGCAACTCGCCGGTGTTCACCTTCAAGACCGCGCCGGCACTGGGCGATTGCGACGAAACGCAGAGCGCCAATGCGGTATTGAGCAGCAACGTGGAAGGCGACGTCAGCGGCTGGACAACCACCGGCAGCACCGGCGCGTCGACCTGGGCCGTGAGCACGGCCCGTCCGTTCTCGCCGACCAAGTCCTGGCTTGCGGTGAATCTGGCCACGACGTCCGACCAGCGCCTGATCTCACCGGCGGTCGTACTGCCGGTTGGCGAGAATCCGCTGAGCCTGAGCTTTATGAACGACGTCAACATGGAAGAGCGCACGGCCGGCGGCTGCTGGGACGGCGGCTTGCTGGAGATCTCGACCAACGGCGGTTCAAGCTGGACGCAGATCACGAGCGCGCAAATGACTACACCGTATACCGGCGCGCTCAACGACGGTCCGGGCAACGGTCTGCAGGCCTGGTGCAACACGGTCCCGTATCGCAAGACCGTGGTCGATCTCAACAGCTACGCGGGCCAGACGGTGAACTTCCGCTTCCGCGCCTCGACCGACGGTTCGGTCGGCGACACGCCGCTGGGCTGGTTCGTCGACGACATCAAGGTGCAGAGCTGCCGTGTGAGCCTGCCCGACGGAATCTTCGAGAACGACTTCGAACTCTGATCGGCGGCCGTCACTGGCAAAAGCAACAATCGAAAAAGGCCGCCGAAAGGCGGCCTTTTTTACGTCACGAACCGCAGCGTCATCCTATCTGCCCCCGTCCCGCGGCGGCTCGATCAGTCACCGAGCTCGAACCGGTCCGCATCCATCCAGGCCGGAAAGCGTGTGCGGTGCGCGGCCAATGCCGACGCGTCCAGCGTCGCGGTCACCGTGAGTTCGCTCGCGCCGAGTTCGACGACAGGCTGGCCGAGGAAATCCAGTACTGCGCTGTCGCCAGCGTAGTGCAGGCCATTGCCGTCGGTACCGACGCGGTTGACGCCGATGCAGTAACTCAGGTTCTCGATCGCACGCGCGCGCAGCAGCGTCTGCCAGGCGTAACGGCGCGCACTCGGCCAGTTGGCGACGAAGAGCACCAGGTCGTAGTCGAAGCGCCCAGCGACGGTCGCGTCGTAGCAGTTGCGGATCCAGACCGGAAAGCGCAGGTCGTAGCAGACCAGCGGACAGATGCGCCAGCCCTTGAGCTCCACGATCAGGCGTTGCGCACCCGCCGCGTAGCGCTCGTGTTCGCGCGCCATGCGGAACAGGTGCCGCTTGTCATAGCACTCGAAGCTGCCGTCCGGTCGCATCCAGACCAGCCGGTTGACGCATTTCTCGCCGATGCGGGTGACGAGGCTCCCCGTAATGACGCAGTCGACCTCAGCCGCGAGCGCCGTGAGCCAGCGCAGGCTTTCGCCGTCCATCGTTTCGGCGTTGCCCTGTGTTTCGTTGGTGAAACCGCTGGTGAAGGTTTCCGGCAGCACGATGAGATCGCTCTGACCGCGCAGCGCGCGCACGCGATCGCCGTAATAGGCGCGGTTCGCCGCCGCGTCGTGCCAGAGCGTATCGCCCTGCACCAGCGAAACGCGCAGCGGCTGAGTCGGTTCGGACATGGAGGAGTTCCTTCTGATCAGACGCGCGCAAGGCGCTCGGCCGCGGCGGCCAGCGTCGCGTCGCTCTTGGCAAAACAGAAGCGCACGATGCGCGCGTCCGGCGCGGCCTCGTAGAACGCCGACACCGGTATCGCGGCAACGCCGGCCTCGCGCACCAGCCATTCGCTGAAGTTCAGATCATTCTTATCGCTGATGGCGGAATAGTCGACGAGCTGGAAATAGGCGCCCCCGACCGGCAGCAGCGTGAAGCGCGTCGGCGCGAGCAGTTCGCGGAAGCGATCGCGCTTGGCCTGGTAGAACGCCGGCAGGTCCAGATAGTGCTGCGGATCTTTCGCCAGAACCTCGGCGAAGGCCCACTGCGCCGGACCGAACGTGCAGAAGGTCAGGTACTGGTGCACCTTGCGGAACTCGGCGCTGAGCGCGCGCGGCGCGATGCAGTAGCCCACCTTCCAGCCGGTACAGTGATAGGTCTTGCCGAAGGAACTCACGACGAAGCTGCGCTCGGCGAGTTCCGCGTGGCGCAGCGCGCTCTGGTGCAGGGCGCCATCGAACACGATGTGCTCGTAGACCTCGTCGGAGATGATCAGGATCTCGCTGTCGCGAGTGAGTTCGGCCAGGGTATCGAGGTCAGCCGCGCTGAATACCGCGCCCGAGGGATTGTGCGGACTGTTGACCATGATTACGCGGGTCTTCGCGCTGATCGCGTCCTTGACGCGCTGCCAGTCGACCGAGAAATCCGGCAAGTTCAGCGGCACGTGCACCGCGCGCCCACCGACCAGGTCGATCGCGGGCTCGTAGCAGTCGTAGCACGGGTCCAGCACGATGACTTCATCGCCCGGCCGGACCACCGCAGCGATCGCGGCGAAGATCGCCTCGGTCGCGCCGGAGGTAACCGTGACTTCGGCGTCGGCATTGACCGAGCGCCCGTACAGTCGCTCGGTCTTCAGCGCGATCTGCTCGCGCAGCGCGGCGATGCCGGTCATCGGCGCGTACTGGTTCTTGCCGCTGTTCATGGCCTCGGCGAGCGCGTCGCGCAGCGACTGCGGGCCGTCGAAGTCGGGAAAGCCCTGCCCCAGGTTCACCGCGTTGTGCTGCTGCGCGAGCTGGCTCATGACAGTGAAGATGGTCGTACCCACCTTCGGCAGCTTGGTCTGGATCTGCATCGCCTATCCGTTTGGACGTCCAAATGAACGCCGATGGTAGCACGCGGTTCGCGCCGCCTCGTGGCCTGCAACGGATGAATCGTTAGAGGGATCGCGAAGGACTGGTCGTGCAGGACGCCGCTGCGGAGCGCGGCCAATAGCACGCGCTATTGGCCAAGTGAGCAGCAAGTACTGCGCGGCCAGAACGAGCGAGCTGCTATCGATTTGTCCGTTGCAGGCCACTAGCCCAGCAGATGGGCGAACCAGTCCCAACCCTTG
>JAAFHE010000308.1 GCA_013298265.1 Lysobacterales bacterium
AAGTCGCCGGCGATCGTCGCGCCGGGTTATCCGGTCGCCACCGCGGCCGCGCGCATCGCCGCCGGCAAGTTCCTCAACGCGGGACAGACCTGCATCGCGCCGGACTACGTGCTGCTGCAGCGCGAGGACCGCGAACCCTTCGTCGCCGCGCTGCGCGACTATGTGGAAAAGCACTACCCGAACCTGCGCGAGAACCCGGACTACACCAGCATCATCAATGCGCGCCAGTACGCGCGCCTGCAGGGACTCGCCGACGAGGCCGCCCTGCGCGGCGCACAGGTGATGACCATTCCCGCGGCCGAGGCGCACGACATCGACGCGCGCGTGTTCGCGCCGACCGTGATCCTGGACGCGCCGGAGGACTGCCGCGTCATGCGCGACGAAATCTTCGGACCGATCCTGCCTATCGTCACAGTCGACTCGGTCGCCGCGGCGATCGACTACATCAACGAACGGCCGCGCCCGCTCGCGCTGTACCACTTCGACCACAACCGTGGCCGCACGCGCCAGGTGCTGGAGAATTGCGTGGCCGGCGGCGTCAGTGTCAATGACTGCATTTACCACAATGCACAAAGCGAATTGCCGTTCGGCGGCGTCGGCCCCTCGGGCATGGGGCACTACCACGGCCACCACGGTTTCCTGACCTTCTCCAAGCAGCTACCGGTATTCCGTCAGGCGCGCTGGAGCTCGCTGTCGCTGCTGCGGCCGCCGTATCGCGGGCTGGCCGGTTTCGTCACGCGCTTTCTGACGCGCTGACCGGCGCCGCCGTTTGCCGCATCCGTCACCGCGCATGCCTGCCGGCGCGTACCGCCTCGACGATCTCGCGATCGACGTCGCCCGGCGCCGCGTATGGCGCGGCGACGCGGCGCTCGACGTCGCCGGCCTGAGCTTCGATCTGCTCGCCTACCTGCTGGCGCAGGGTGACCGCGTCGTCGGCTTCGACGAGCTGATCGCCAGCGTGTGGGCGCCGGCCGTAGTCGGCGAGGAAACCGTGACCCAGCGCGTCAAGCTGCTGCGCCAGGCGCTCGGCGACGACGGGCGCAATCCGCGCTACCTGCGTTCGGTACGCGGCAAGGGCTACCAGTTGTGCTCAATGCCGCAGCCCGTCGAGGAACAAGCGCCGGCCGCGACGACGGCGAAGTCCGTGCACAGCCCGCGCGAGCTGCGCTGGGTGCTGTTGCTGGTCGCGCTGCCGCTGGTGGTGCTGGCGGTACTGATGCTGTTGCGTCGGCCGCCGACGGCCGCCGGACCGGCGAGCGAGCGTGACGAGGTGTTGCAGCGCGCGCGCTACTACGCCGGCATCGGCCAGAAGGATGACGTCGATCGCGCCGTGAACCTGTTCGAGGAGCTGTTGCGCCGCGATGCGGGCGACCGCGACGCGCAGCTCGGCCTGAGCTTCGCCTACAGCACGCGCGTGTGCCTGTACAACCAGGCACCGGAATGGGCCGGTCGCGCCCAGGCGCTGGCCGAAGCCGCGCTGGCGGCGCAACCGCGCAACAGCCTGGCCGAAGCCGCGCTGGGCTACGCGCACGACTGCCTCGGCGACATGACCGGCGCGATTGAACACTACGAACGTGCCGTCGCGCTCGATCCGCAGGCGCGCGTCGACAGTGCCGCGTCGCTGGCCTATCTGTACATGGTCAAGGGACGCCTCGCCGACGCGCTCGCGCGCAATCTGGCCGTGGAAGGACAGGCGGGCCGCCGGCCGCGTTTTCTGGACATCCAGATCGCACGCAATCTCGAACTGCTCGGCGAGACGGCGGCGGCGGAACGCCGCTACGAACGCAGCTTTCGCCTGTATCCCGACAATGTGTACTCCAATGCCGCGTGGCCGCGCTGCCTGTTCCTGCAGGGCCGCCTGACCGATGCGGAAACGGCCCTGACCGAAGCACAGCGGCGCAGCGAGCATCCGGAACTGTATCTGCTGCAGGCGGAACTGGCCTTGCTGCGCGGCCGGCGCGAGGCGGCCGCCGCAGCGTTCGCCGCCGCGGCACGCCTGCGTCCGCATGCCAGCCTGTCGCAGACGCTGGCGCGGCTGTACGCCCAGCCGGCACCGGACCCTGCCTGGCTCGACCAGCGCATCGACGGGATCGTCGCCGCGGGCGCGCAACGCCGCGGCGGCTGGCCGGAGAACCCGCTCGAACTCGCCGTGCTGCAGCTCGCGCGAGCAGACAAGGCCGCCGCCATCGCCGCGCTGCGTGACGCGGTCGAGGACGGCTGGCGCGACCGCGCCTATCTGCAGACCTCGGCGCTGTTCGCGGATCTCGCGGCCGAACCGGATTTCGCGGCCTTGCTGGAAGACATCGCTGGACGGGTCAAGCGCGAACGCGACGCCGCGGCCGGGTCGATCGCGCACGCTGCCGCTGCGCGCAAGGTGGAATGAACCGCGGGCGCGTGCGTTGCGCTGAACGACGCGAACGCTGGCGCGTCCGGCGGAAAGCCCGCAACGCCGCGCGATGGCCTACGCGTGCGTCCTCAGCGCGGAACATCCGGCAACGCCTTCAGCACATAGTCACGAAACAGCGCCTGTGAGCGCGGATGCGACTCGCGCTGGTTGTAGCCCGTGCTGGTGATGACCGCGACGAGGTTGAACTGCGGCGCGACGAACACATAGTTGCCGCCGTTGCCCGACATGGCCCAGACCCATTCGTCCTGGCCACGCACCGGAAAGCGGAAGCGCCAGAGCTGGTAGCCGTATTCGGTCGCGTCGCGCGGTACCGCACGCGGTGTCAGCATCGCGCGGATCCAGGCGGCGGAGACGACGGTCTTGCCTTGCCAGCGTCCTTCGTCGCGCAGCAACTCGCCGAACTTCGCGATGTCGCGCGTGCGGTAGCGCGTCCCGCCGCCGCCCATGCCCACACCTTCCGAGGACCGGTTCCACTGCACCTGAGCGATGCCGAGCGGATGCTCCAGCGCATCGTGTGCAAAGCGCGCCAGCGGCAGGCCGGTCGCACGCTCGACCACGGCCCCCAGCACGAACGAGCCCGCTGTGCAGTAGGAAAACGCGCGCCCGTAGGGACTGTCTTCCGGCCGCGGGTTCCACGGCGCGTAGCCGCGCAACGGCAGGTTCAGCGCGAACGCGGTCCAGTTCTCGCTGACGTACATGCGCTCCTCGTTGCCGCTGGAGAAGCTGTTTTCGTCATTGCAGTCCCAGGCGCTGCTCATGGTCAGCAGGTCCTGCAGCGACATCGCGGCCTTGCGTGCGTCGAGGCCGCGCGTGCGGACGACATCGCGGAAATACGGATAGACCTTGGCCTCGTCGCCCGGGATCTTGCCGCGATCAACCGCCGCACCGACGAGCAGCGCGGTCAGGGTCTTGGTCGCCGAACGCATGTCGTTGAGCCGGTCGCGGCTGCCGCCGTTGGCGTAGACCTCGTGGACCAGCCGGCCCTGGTAGGCGACGGCGACGCTGGTGATGCCGGCGTGGTCCTTGTCCGCGAGCTTCGCATCGAGCGCGTCGAGCGTCGCCACGTCCCAGCCGACGCTCGCCGCATCCGCAACCGGCCAGCCGTCAGGCTGAGTCTCCGGCGGCTGGTAGGCAGTGCTGGCCCCGGCATACGCAAGCAGGGCACTGAAAAAGATCGTTCGCAGCATGGCTTCCTCCGTTGATGACGCCGACAAGCCTGGCGACGTAACGAATGATTCGCCTGAAACGCGAATGAAGATTTCTGAAGGCGCCCCCCGGAACCGTCAAAGATGCTGCGATGCGCCCTTGATTCTGAAGCCCCCTTTAGTAAAGGGGGTGAAGAGTGATCGCTCAGAACCGCAGGTTCTGATCGCTCTGAACGCCCAACGGGCCGGGCGGCCGACGCGTAGCGTTGGCCAGGGTTGTGGAGATCTGGGGCTGAGTACAAGAGCGATAGTTCCAGGACTTGTCCAGAACTTTCCTAGAACAACGGACTATCGTCCGCCAGCGCATCCTTCGGCCCGCCGATCTCGCGCAGCGCGTACTGGTAGCCGAGTTCGATCGCGCGCTCGTAGGACATCCAGTCGAGCAGGCCCACGCCGGTGACCGGCGGCGCGAGCAGCAGGCTGGCCTTGGCGCGGCGGTCGGCGTTGGCCGCCTTGGAATTCACCATGCCGGCGCGCAGCAGGATGCTGACGACGCCGGGCCGGCGGGGTTTGCCGAACTGGTCGAGCAGCAGGCGCCAGCCTTGCGGCGAGGCGAATTCCTGCACGCCCGCATGCAGCACGTCGTCGGCGCCGATATCCACCGCGATCACGTCGCCGACCGACTGCTCGCGCATCACGTCGGTCGGCAGGTTGTTGATCACGGCACCGTCGACGAGCACCTGGCCGTCGTGGAACACCGGCGGCAGCACGCCGGGAATCGCCGAGCTCGCACGCAGCCAGTACCACAGCGGACCGGCACGGTGGGTCACTGCGTCGCCGCTGGTCAGGTTGGCCGAGACGGCGAAGAACGGCAGCTCCAGGTCCTCGATATGCCGTTCGCCGAAGGCTTGTTGCAGCAGATCGGACACGCGCCGGCCCGTGGTCATGGCGACGAACGGAAAGGTGTAGTCAGACAGCGGCCTGCCGGCGACAAAGGCACGGCGGTAGTTCTCGATCATCTCCTCGTCGCTCCAGCCCGCCGCGACGCCGGCGGCGATGATCGCGCCGATGCTGGTGCCGCCGACCGAGTCGATACGGATGCCCGCTTCGCGCAGCGCGCGGATCACGCCGATGTGCGCGAAACCGCGCGCGCCGCCGCCGGACAGCACGAGGCCGAGGCTGCGGCCGGCAATCAGGCGCGCGATGCGCTCGATATCGTCGGGCCGGCACCAGTGATGCAGGCGCGCGCCGGGTGCGGCCGCCAGCCAGTCGGCACCGCGGCCCCAGACGATATCGCCGCGCGCATGCCGCAGCACGAGATGCCGGGGCCGGTACAACGCCTGCTGCGTGCCCTGACAGGCACGATCCGGCCAATGCGACGGCACCGTACCCGCGTCGGCGAGCAGCACCAGCGCATCGGCCTGGCGCACGCACAGTTCGCGCCAGCCGTCGTGCGCCGCACCCGCCAGGTAAATCACGAAGCGCGATGCGGTTTCGTGCGCCGCGAACCAGGCACTGGTCTGATCGGCGGCGTCGGCCGCATCCAGCACACGGCAGCTACCGTAGCTTTCCAGCGACTGCTGCAACGCCAGCGCGAAGGCGCGCGCGTCGATGCCCGCATCGTGCGGCAGCACCGCCAGGGTGCGCGGCGAGGAAACCAGATCTCCGGTGCGCCGCATCAGCAGGCGTTCGACGGCGACCCGCGCGGCCTCGAGCATGGCCGTCGGCTGGCGCCGCACCAGATCGTTGAACGCCGCGCGCGACAGGCGCAGCAATTCCGAGTCACGCAACGCACGTACCGTGGCCGAACGCGGCTGGTCG
>JAAFHE010000311.1 GCA_013298265.1 Lysobacterales bacterium
GATGCCAACCCGAATACCTCTGAAGGCATCTACGTATTCACCTCGTCGGCGCCGACGGTCGCTGTCGGCGACCTCGTCAACGTCTCGGGCACGGCGCTGGAATTCAACGGCCTGACCGAGATCGGTTCGGCAACCGTCACGCTCGTCAGTGCCGGCAATCCGCTGCCGACCGCGGTCCAGTTCAACGCCACCGTGCCCTCGCCCGATCCGGCCAACCCGACCTGTGTCACGAGCAGCAGCAACTACGAGTGCTTCGAGTTCATGCGTGTGCAGATCGCAGATGGCCTCGTCAGCACCGGCAACCAGCGCTTCGGTTCGCCGGCAACGGAAACCTATGCCGAAGTGTTCGTCACCGCCAACGGCCGCCGCGGCATACGCGAGCCGGGCCTGCTGTATCCGCTGGTGCCCACCGCCGGCAACCTGGCCGCAGGTCGCTGGGACGGCAATCCAGAGCTGTTCGAAGTTGACGCGGATTATTTCGGCGCCGTGCCGGTCGACACCCCGATCACCGGCGGCACGCGCTTCAGCGCCACCGGCGTGATGGGCTACGACTTCGGCGACTACGAACTCTGGGCGACCCAGTTCACGGTGACCCAGGCGGCGCAGGTGCCGCGTCCGGTGCGCGCGTCCAATGGCGCCGCGGATCTGCGCATCGGTTCGTTCAACATGCTGCGCTTCTGCGACACGACCAACAACGGCTCCGGCGCAGACCCCTGCCTCGCGCCGACACCGACCGTGGACGGCTTCAACTACAAGGTGGCGCGCCTGTCCAAGTACGTCAGCGAAGTGCTGCTGCTGCCCGACGTGCTCGGCGTGGTCGAGGTCGAAAATCTCGCCACGCTCCAGGCATTGGCAACGCGCATCCAGGCCGATACCGGCGTGGCCTACTCGTCGCGCCTGGAAGAAGGCAACGACATCGGCGGCATCGACGTCGGTTTCCTTGTGCGCAACGACCGCGTCACGATCGACACCGTCACGCAGCTTGGCAAGACCCTGACCTGGAACGACCCGACGGGCAGCCCGACCGCGCTGCTGAACGACCGTCCGCCGCTGCTGCTCGAAGCCACCTTCACCGCCGGCGGCAACCTGCCGTTCGCCGTGATGGTCGTGCATCCGAAGTCGCGCAGCTGCGTCGACCAGACCGGCGGCGCGACCTGCGTCCAGGCCGACGTCGACCGCAACCGCCTCAAGCGCTTCAACCAGGGCAAGTACCACGCCGAGCAGATCCAGGCATTCCAGCTCGCCCATCCGGGCCGGGTCCTTACGGTCGTCGGCGATTTCAACGACTACCAGTTCAGCGACGGCTGGACCCACATGCTCGGCATGATGGAAGGCAAGCACGACGACGCGGCCAACCTGCTCGACTACGCCGGCAACACCGTGGTCAACCCGTCGCTGTGGAACGCGGTGATGTCGGTGCCGGAGAACGAGCGCTACTCGTTCCTGTTCACCGAAAATTTCGGCGTTACCCAGGGCTTCAACACGCGCGACCTGCCGACTCAGCAGTCGCTCGACCATGCCCTGCTCAACGTCACGGCGCGCAGCCTGTTCGCCGGCTTCGACTATGGCCGAGCCGACAACGACGCACCGAACGAATGGGAACGCCTGTGCAACGTGGTTCCGACGCCGCCCGCGACGGTTCCGCCGGGCTGCCCGAACATCGCGATCGCAGCGTCCGACCACGACGGCCTGGTCTTCGTGCTCGCCACCGACCGCATCTTCGGCAACGGCTTCGAGCCCGCCCCGTGATCGGCTAGACTCAGCGCCGAGCTTCACGCCAGGGGGCCGGGAAACCGGCCCCCTTTGTTTTTGCGGCGCTTGCAGCGCACGCTCTCGAACACGTCGCTGCAGCGCGGCGCGTCGGACCCGGTCTGCACCGGTCGGCGCGCAAGGCTGCAAAACCCAACGCGGCAACACGACACCCCCGGCATGAAACGTCTACGTTCACTCGCTCCGCTGTTGCTGCTGGTCCTGATCGGTGTCGGTCTGTTCGCCTCGGGCGTGCTGGACCGCTTCGGGCCCAGCGGGATCGCCGCGGAGCAGCATCTGCTGCAGGAGCAGATCGCGACGCGTCCGCTGCTCGCCGCGCTGGTCCACGTCGGCATCATCACCGCCGCCATCTCCACCGGCATTCCGGGCACGGTCGTGCTGATCCTTGCCGGCGGCATGCTGTTCGGCGGACCGCTCGGCGCATTGCTGTCGTCGATCGGCGTGATTCTCGGTGCCAGCGTGCTCTACGCGGCCAGTCGCTTCGCCTTCAGCGGCGACCAGCCCGGGCACGCACCAGCCCTGGTCGAACGTCTGCGCCAGGGCTATCACGCCCATCCGCACAGCTACACCTTCTTCCTGCGCCTGGTGCCCGTGTTCCCGTTCGGCGGCGTCACGGTCGCACTGGCCTGGCTGCGCTGCCCGCCCTGGCTGTTCGTGCTGGCCACGGCAATCGGCGGCTCGGTGACCACGACGATCGAAAGCCTGCTCGGCGCAGGCCTGGCGCAGAACCTCGCCCGCAACGGCACCATCGACCGTCATCTGCTCGCCGACCCGTGGTTCGTCGGCCCTATGTTCGGCATGGCCCTGCTCGCCTTGCTGCCGATCGTGCTGAACCGCTGGCGCGCCCGTCGGGCAGCACGCACGCAAACCCCGCCAAGCGCCTGAAAACGGTGTTGAGACTGCGCCAGCGGTCGCGTTGTGAGCGACTTCACGCATGGGCTATCCTGCGCGCCACTTTGCGTGACCGCTGCACTTTCCGAGGTTTGTCTTGAGCAATCCACAGCCCCCTGCTGTCCAGAAATCGCTGTGGAGTGCCGTCCTCCTCGCTCTCGTCATCGTGGGGCTCAACATCGCCCTGTGGGCCTACATCAACCGGCCGGCGCAGATCCCGAGCTGGGAAGGCAAGATCGAAGGCTTTGCGTTCTCCGCGTTCCAGCGCTACCAGAGCCCGCTGCGCGACAACTATCCGAACGAAGACGAGCTCGCCTCGGACCTGCGCATCATCGCCAGGCACGCCAAGCGCGTGCGTACCTACTCCTCGCTGGAAAGTGCCGAGATCCCGCGACTGGCACGTGACCTGGGCCTGGATGTCCTGGCCGGCGCCTGGCTCGACCGGCGCATGGAACACAACGAGATCGAGCTCGAAGCCGTCATCAGCGCCGCGCGGCGCTGGCCCAACATCGACCGAGTGATGATCGGCAACGAAACCATGCTGCGCGACGATCTGAAGGTCGAGCAGATGATCGACTACCTCGACCGCGCGCGCGCCGCCATACGCCAGCCGGTCTCGACCGCCGAACCGATCCACATCTGGCTGAAGTATCCCGAGCTGGTCAAGCACGTCGACTTCATCACGCTGCACCTGCTGCCGTACTGGGAAGGCGTGCCGCGCAAGGATGCGATCGGCTTCGCGCTGGGCAACTACAACGAGCTGCGCCGGCTGTATCCCGACAAGAAGGTCGTCATCGGCGAAATCGGCTGGCCGAGCTACGGCGACCGCAAGCGCTTCGCCGATCCGACCCTGGCCGACGAGGCCCACTTCATCCGCGAGTGGCTCAACGTCGCACGCGACCAGGGTCTCGACTACTACATCATGGAAGCGTTCGACCAGCCGTGGAAGGAAGAAACCGGCGGCCGTGCGGAAGCCTACTGGGGCGTGTTCGGCGCCGACCGCAATCCGAAGTTCTCCATGGTCGGTCCGGTCATCGAAGATCCGAGCTGGCCGTGGAAGGCGTTCGCCGCGTCGGGACTCGCGCTGTTTCCGATGATCTGGTTCGCCTGGGCCTTCACGCGCTTCCGCGTCGCCGGGCGGCTGTTCTTCCTCAGCCTGATCCAGCTCTCCGCCGGCGTGCTGGTGTGGTCGACCACGGTGCCCTACACCTTCTATCTGGATCCGATCGACTGGGCCATGCTCGGCGTGCTGATGCCGGCGCAGCTGGCCATCATCGGCATCCTGCTGATCAACGCGTTCGAGTTCACCGAAGTGATCTGGCGGCGCAGCTGGCTGCGCGGCTACGGCCTGTTGACGCCGGCACCCGACGAGCGCCAGCCCTTCGTCTCCGTGCACCTGGCCTGCTGCAACGAGCCGCCGGAGATGGTGATCCTCACGCTCGACTCCCTCGCTGCGCTCGACTACGAGAACTTCGAGGTTCTCGTGCTCGACAACAACACCAAGAACGAAGCGGTGTGGAAGCCGGTGGAAGAGCACTGCGCCAAGCTCGGTCCGCGCTTCCGCTTCTTCCACCTGAGCCCGTGGCCCGGCTTCAAGGCCGGCGCACTGAACTTCGGCCTGACGCAGACCGATCCGCGCGCCGAAGTCATCGCCGCGGTCGACGCCGACTACGCGGTCCGCGCCGACTGGCTCAAGGCGCTGACCGGCTATTTCCACGATCCGAAGATCGCCGTGGTGCAGTGCCCGCAGGCGCATCGCGACTGGGAACACAACGAATTCCGCCGCATGACCAACTGGGAATACGACGGCTTCTTCCGCATCGGCATGCATCATCGCAACGAGCGCAACGCCATCATCCAGCACGGCACCATGACCATGGTCCGGCGCGACGTGCTCGAGCGCACCGGCAACTGGTCGGAATGGACCATCTGCGAAGACGCGGAACTCGGCCTGCGCCTGATGCAGGAAGGCCTGGAGCTGGTCTATGTCGACGAGGTCATGGGTCGCGGCCTGACCCCGGCCGACTTCACTGCGTACAAATCGCAGCGCTATCGCTGGGCCTTCGGCGCGATGCAGATCCTCAAGGGCCGCTGGAGCTGGCTCACGCGCAAGGGTCCGCTCAGCGCCGGCCAGCGCTTCCACTTCCTGACCGGCTGGTTCAGCTGGTTCGCCGACGCGCTGCATCTCGTGTTCACGATGATGGCGCTGTTCTGGACCGCGCTGATGCTGTCGCTGCCGAAGTATTTCAACCTGCCGCTGCAGCTGTTCCTGATTCCGATCATGGGCTTCTTCATTTCCAAGGCGATATTCGGCATTGCGCTGTATCGCGTGCGCGTACCGTGTTCGTGGAAGGACACGATCATGGCCGCGATCGCGAGCATGGCGCTGAGCCACGCGATCGCGCGCGGCATCTTCATGGGCCTGATCAAGAAAAAAGGCGAGTTCGTGCGCACGGCCAAGAGCCGGCGCCTGTCGAACCGGCCCAGCGCGTTCAGCTCGGTGCGCGAGGAATTGCTGATGTTTGTCGCGCTGGTCTGCGCGATCGTCGGCATGATGCTGTCGTTCGGCTTCCAGTACACCGAAGGCAAGCTGTGGATGGTCATCCTCGGCGCGCAGGCGATTCCTTACACCTCGGCGCTTATCGGCGCCTGGATCGCGCACCGTGCCGGCGAGGAAGCCGGCTGACGGGTCCGCGCCGTCGCA
>JAAFHE010000031.1 GCA_013298265.1 Lysobacterales bacterium
ATGGAATAGGCCACCAGGAGTTCGGGACGGCCGGGTTGGACCGCGGCAGGGCCGGAAAGTTTGCCGCAGCACGCAGGTCCTGCGCTACCTGACCAACGGCACGGCCGAGTCAGACTCAGACCATCGCGATCGCTTCGTCCAACAGCATGGGCCGGCCTATGAGGTAACCCTGTGCATAGGTGCAGCCCAGCGCACCGAGCGCATGTAGCTGCTCCGTCGTCTCCACGCCCTCGGCGACGATGTCGCAACCCAGTGAATGCGCCATCGCAACGATGGCGCGCACGATCGCAAGGCAGCGCGGTTCGTGCATCTGGCGCACGAAACCCTGATCGAGCTTCAGTGTGTCGAACTCGAGCTTGTGCAGGTGACCGAGGTTGGAGTACCCGGTGCCGAAGTCGTCGAGCGCGACTTTGAGGCCGGCCGCGTGGCAGCGCGCGATGATGCTCGCCACCTGTTCGTAGTTCAGCACCAGACTTTCGGTGATTTCGATCTTCAGCTGCGCCGGCTGCAGGCCGTGGGCGTGCACGACGGCGAGAAAGCGATCCAGCAGCGCCGCATCATCGAGCTGGCGGCCCGACACATTCAGCGCGACGAAAACCGGCTCGCCGTTGACGCGCCCGCGCAGGTGCTGCAGCGCGCCGCAGACCTGGTCGAGCACGTAGTCGCCGACCGGCACGATCAGCGAGGTTTCCTCGGCCAGCGCAATGAACTCGGCCGGCGAGACCGGGCCACGTTCCGGATGAGTCCAGCGCGTCAGTGCCTCGAAGCCAGCGATGCGATTTCGCTCGATGTCCAGAATGGGCTGCAGACGGACTTCGAGCTCGCGCTTGTCCAGCGCTTCGCGCAGATGGCTTTCAAGGCGGATCTTGTCCATTGCCAGCACCGCGTCGTTGGTACGTGGCGTCGGAATTGCGCTGGACGGAAGCTCGGACTGGCCGGACAACTGTGCCAGTGCCGAGCGGTAGCGCGAGATCTGGCTGAGCAGCAGCGCGCGCACGACCGGATCGGCCGATTCGAGCCGCTCGGCGAACTGCTTGCGATCTATCGGCATCAGCACGCAGTCAGACAACGCGCGCGCCGTCGCAGTCCGCGGCGAATCGTCGAGCACGGCCATTTCGCCCAGCAGATCGCCGGGCGCGAGTACCCCCAGGCGGCGCGAGATCGCGCCCTGCGCGGTAGTGACTTCGATGGAACCGGTTTCCAGCAGGAAGGCCGAAGTCGGCGCGTCGCCCTGATGAAACAGAACACTGCCGGCCGGCACGTCGACGCGGAACGAGGTTGCGGACATGAGCAGCTCCCTGTGCTGGGCGGATGCTAGCAGGGGCTGGCGGGCGTCGATACCCGCGAGCACGGCGTTGTGGCACGCAGAAAAGCAGAGGCCGCCTTGCGGCGGCCTCTGCTCTCATACAAGTGATGCATTGCTGTTACGGGGTGACGGTAACCGAAACGTTGCAGCTCTGCGCCGAACTCAGCGAGACGTTTGCACTGACCGGACCGTTCTGCGTGCAGCCGCCGCTGTAGGTGATGGTCTTGTACGGCGTGGCAGGCGGCGGCCCAGCCACAGGAGCGGTGTTCGCCGGACAGGTCGTACCCGTGCCGACGGCCACCAACTGCACCGCCGTACCCTGGTCGAACGATGCGTTGCACGTCTGTGAGCCGCCGCCAGCCGGTGCGCTGCAGGTGATCCCTGCCGGCGTACTCGCTACCGTCAGGCCGCAGGTTGCCGGACCGGCCGCTGCCGGCGACACCGCCACGGTCAGCTGAATCTGCGGCGTCGTCGTTCCACACAGTCCAGGCGGCGGCGGCGGACTAACCGTGGTCGCACAGAGGTCTATGCCGGTGAACGTGACCGTGGTCTTCTCGCCAGACGCGGCGGTGAAGATGCATTCACCTTCGCCCGGAGTGCCGTAGGCGTTGAGATTGTCGCCATTGATGACCGCCGTGGTCTGGCCCTGCGCGTTAGTCACGCCGGCCGGCGTCTGGATGCTGACGTCGCCCGTGCACTGAGTATTGATGTTGACGCCCGGGACCGGATTGCCGGCGCTGTCGCGCAGGGTCAGCGTGATGGTGCCGCCGCTGCCGCGGAACGAACTCGGCGCGGCGGTGAGCGAGCCTTGGCCAGTCGCCGTTATCTTGACCTCGTCGGAGAGTCCGCCGACAGAGAACACGACGCGGGGTGTGTTGGTACCGGTAGTCGCCGAACTGATGCCGAGCGTGCGTACGGCCGCGACCGTGCAGCCGTTGGCACCGGTGCGTCGCACGACGACGCCAGAACCCGGGATGTTGTCGACGAACCCCTGACCGCCGGCATTCAATCCGGAGAAGGTGAAGTTAATCGCAAGACCCTGCAGAGGCGCACCCAGCGCATCAATGACGCAGACGGTGACCGAGGCAGAGGAATTGCCGCTGATCTCTTCCGGATTGGCCGTCAGCGTGCCCGGTGCGATACCGGGAAGTACGTACGCACCGACGTCGGTGACTTTCTTGATCGCACCCGCCGCGCCGACGCCGTCGCCCTGAGCGTGCAGGTAGACGAGCTTGCCAAGGCGGTTGTTCGGGTAGTTGAGCAGGGCGGTAGCAACGCCGTTCGCATTGGTTATGCCCAGCGTACCGGTGCCGAACGTGCCGCTGTCGCGGATGTTGGCGTCGACGGCACGGCCGATCACGTAGGGCAGAATCGGTCCGCTGTTGACGATATTGCCGCTGTCGTCGTTGCGGTTGAACGGCACGCTCACGTTGAGGCTGGTCGCCGTATTGATGCTGCTGACAGTGCGCGCGCTCTCGAGGTCACGGTTGCCCGGGACGAGATCACCGAAGACCAGTAGCGTGTCGCCAGGACCCGGACGTTCGCCAGGACCCGTGCTGGAGCAGCGGGGGTCGGTCGGCTTGATGAACCCGGTGAAGCAGCCTGCCTGAGACGTGAACAGCGTGCCGGCTTCCTGCGCATCGCCGTCACTGCCAGAAATCACCAAGCGGCCCGGACCTTCGACCGGGAAGCCGAATGCAGGCGCATCGATTGCGCCGAAGCGGATCGCCGTGCCGGCGGGGACCGGGTTGCCCTGGCGATCAGTGGCAAGCGCGCTGACGACCAGCGAGTAGGTGCCGTTCGGACCGGTAGTGCCGGTGATGGCACCGGTCGTGATGGCCTGCTCCGTCGGCGATGTGATGGCAAGGCTGAACAGCTTGCCGTCCGACACCACCACGCTTTCGGTCGCAACCAGCGGGTCGGAGATGCCGTTGTCGACATTGTTGTCGGCGCGATCCACCGTAGTGCGGATCTGCACCGGGCCCTGGATGGTGCCGGCGCGGAACGAGGCCGAGGCGACGCCCTGCACGGTGCGGGTCTTGACCGATGGACCGGTCGAAGAACCGCCAGCGCCCAGGGCGCTCATCGTTCCATAGTTGGCGCCATTGACGACGTCGAACTGGACGTTGTTGAACGTGGTATTGCCGCTGCCCGGATTCGGAACGAACTGGCCACCGCCGTCGCGCACGATTGCCGTGACTATGGTCGTGTTCGGTCCGCTGGTTTCCTGGATATAGACACGGTTCGGCGTCGCATCGACATCGACAGATGCCGGCAGCGACGAGGCGATATTGTTGACCGTGATCGCGAACGTCTTGGCTATCGTTGTATTCGACGCCGTGTCGCGAGCCGTAACCGTCACTGTGGCCACGCCCGCGGTACTGGACGAGTGCACAAAGATGGTCGCGTGGCCACCTGTCACGTCGACCGGACCGCTGCCGAGGCGGTCGAGGAACTCATTGCCGCGCTGATAGTTGCCCTGCGCGTCCAGCTGGATCGGTGTGGTTGGGTCGTCGAGTGTCGAGAACGACGCCACGGTAACCGGCGTGATGGCGACCGCGACTTCCTGGCCCGTAACCAGATCGCCATTGGCGCGGCGCCAGGTGATGTCGAGTTCCGACATGAACGGCGAGCCGAAGAACGGGCCGACGTTGTCGCGATTCAGCGGCAACTGGGTTGCAGTAGCAGTAATGGTCAAGGTGCCGCTGGGCGTGGGCTGGAATGCGCCGTCACCACCGCTGCCGCCTCCGCCGCCGCAGCTGGCCAGCATCAAGCTGGCCGCCAGCAGGCCCAGGCATCGATTAAAAGCTCTCATGTCGTCTCTCCAAGCTCGCAAATTGCATTGCGTTTCTGGCCGCAACGCCCGGAGGTCCGGGCGTGTGCGAGCTCAAGCGTTATTTCAGGCTTTCGTTGAGAATCCGCGGCGTCACGAAAATCAGCAGCTCCGCCTTCTCGTTGCTGTTCTTCTTGTTGCGAAACAGGGCGCCGACACCGGGGATGTCGCCCAGGAACGGCACTTTCTTGATGTCGTCGCGCGACTCGACTTCATAAACGCCACCCAGCACGACGGTCTGGCCGTCGTCGACGAGTACCGTCGTGTTGATCTCGCGCTTGTCGATCTGCGGTACGAAGCCGCCGCCCGGATTCGGCACCAGCGCTGCAATGTTGTCCTTCTTCACACTGAGCGCGAGGACGACACGTTCATCGTTGGTGATCGTCGGCGTCACTTTGAGTTCCAGCACAGCGTCCTTGAACTGCACACTGGCCTGGCCGCCACCACCGCCCGAGCCTTGCTGGAAGGTCACGTAGCCGATTTCCTGGCCCTGCTTGATCACGGCTTCCTGCTGGTTTGCCGTGATGACACGCGGGCTGGAAATCACTTCACCACGCGCTTCGGTCTGTGCTGCCGACAATTCCAGGTCTAGCAGATAGTCCGCGCCGAGGATAGCCAGACCAAAGCTGCCGGCCGGGCTTGCTGCCGGCATGTTGACGCCCAGTCGGTTGCCGAGCGACGGAACCGCGATGCCGCCGGGAATGATGCCGGGTGCACTGACCGGTGTGCCGCGCTCACCGGCGAAACGGTTGTTGAGTGCCACGTTGGCCATCGTATCGGCGGCGACCTGGCTGCCCGAGAGCGAAACGACGTTGCCGTTGTTGTCCTCGTAGCCACCGCTTACGCCGAAGCGTACGCCGAGTTCCTTGGCGAAATCGTCGGTCGCGATCACGATGCGCGATTCGATCAGCACCTGCTGAACGGGCCGGTCCAGCGTCAGCACCAGATCACGGACCTCGAGAATTTTTTCCGGCGTGTCGTTCACCAGCAAGGTGTTGGTGCGTTCGTCGTAGGTGACCGATCCGCGTGCCGACAGGAAGCCGCGGTTCAGCTCGGCCGACGAGCTGGCACCAGCGCCGCCGCCGCCCCCCGAAGGCCCCCCGCCTGCGCCGCCGCGGCTCTGCAGCAGCGCCGCGATGTCCTTGGCCTTGCCGTAGCTGACCTTGATGTAGGCCGAGTCCAGTTCGACGCGCTGTTCCAGAGCAATGCGCGCATCTTCCAGCGCCTGCTCGCGGTCGGCGATTTCTTTCTGCGGCGCGACCCAGATCACGTTGTCACGTCGGCGCTTGTCGAGACCCTTGGCCTGCAGCACCAGATCCAGCGCCTGATCCCAGGGTACGTTGATCAGCCGTAGCGTGACGTTGCCAGTCACCGTGTCAGCCACGACGATGTTGAGATCCGATACGTCGGCGATCAGCTGCAATACCGAGCGCGTCGGAATGTCCTGGAAGTTGAAGGTAACGCGGGCGCCGACGTATTCGGGCTCCGCATTCTTGTCCTTCTTCTTCTCGGCATCGGCCTTGCGCGGCGCGATCTCGAGCACGTACTCGTTGCCCGACTGATAGGCGAGCTGCTCATACGGCCCTTTCGCGGTGATTTCGAGGCGTGCACCATTGCCGCGCGATCGGGCCTCGACGAACTGCACCGGAGTGGCGAAATCGAGCAGGTCAAGACGCTGGGCAAGGTTCGCCGGCAACTGCGCGTTGTACAGATCCAGCGTGATGTTGTCGCCTTCGCGCTTGACGTCGGTGGTGGCACCTTCGCCGGTAAAGGTGATGACGACACGGCCTTCGCCGTTCTTGCCGCGGCGAAAATCGACGTTCGAGATTTCCACGCCGCGCGCGGCGATGGCCTTGTTCGGGTCGTTGCCGACCATGGCGGTAGCCGTGGCCGAACCGGTGATGCCGTTGCCGATGGTCAGGATCAGGTTGCGGCCGTCGATCTTGCTCTCGTAACTCGACGGACGGACCAGATCGACAACGACGCGAGTGCGCCCCGCTGCCTCGACGGCGGACACGGCCGTCGTGGCACCGGTATTGATCTCGACGTTGCGTTGCGCGAGTGCGCTGCGCGTGTCGGCGAGATCCAGTGCAATGCGTGGCGGCGTGTCAGTGGTGAAAATCTGTGGATCAATCGCCGGGCCGGAGAGCTGCAGCGTTACTTCCACCGTGCCGCCTGGCAGGGTGTTGTAGCTGATCTTCTCGAGCACGTTCTCGGCACTGGCCGCACCGGATCCCAGCGACGCGACGAGCATCAGTGCGGGTACGCACCAACGCAGGAGGCTAATCACGGGACCGGATTTGTGGCCCAGGTTGTTGGCAGCTGTCGTAGTCATGAAAGTTACCCCCAAGGGCCTCTTATTGGTCACCGAGCGCGATGGACGCCTGGCGCTCCATCCAGCCGCCGGCCCCGTTGGGAACCAGCTCGACGAGTTCGATACGGTCTTCGGCGATCGACGTGATGCGACCGTAGTTTTGTCCGAGATAGTTATCACCGCGCACACGGTGCACGACACCATCCGGGTCCTTGACGAGTCCCTCGATGGCAGTGCCGATCCCCAGCGTGCCCACCATGGAAAGACCGTCGAGCGGATACTTCTCCAGCAGCTCGGGCGTGCGGTTCTGGTCCGGGCGTGGCCCGTTGCCGCCGTCGGCGAGTTGTTCCTCACGCGCTTCTTCGGGACTCGGGCTGAAGGGATCACGAAGATCCTGGCCCTGCCCATCCTGACTCTTGTATTCGAAAGTCTCGAACGTCTTGACCACGGGCAGCGGATCGATAGGCGCTCCCTTCTTGGCCTTTTCCGCCGCAACCCAATCCTCGAGGTCGTGACGTCCCGCCGTGCAGCCCGCCAGCATCAGCAGGGCCAGGGCAGGCACAACAATGGTTCGCAAGCGCATGCTCATGGTCCTCCCCCGTGTCCGGCTGGGTTGGCTGGTGCAGCCGGCCGCGGCGTATTCGGTGCCGCCGGGACCGCCGGAGTCCCGGACGTGCCGGTCGGCGTCTCGTCGTCCTCGACGTAGCGGTAGGTCTTGACGGTGCCTTCGAGCGCGAGAGTACCGTCGGACGTCAGCGCAGCCTTGGCGCCTCCGGGCGCGGCTCCGGCCTGCGGCCGCAGCGAGACGTCGTGCATCGTCAGAATGACCACGCGCGGCAACGTCGCAACACCACTGATGAATGCGCCGAACTGGTGATACGAGCCCACCATGCGCAGCGTGATCGGCTTTTCGGCGTAGAACTCTTTGATCGTCTCGGCGCCGGGCTGAAACAGGTCGTTTTCGATGCCTGAGGACAGGGCGGTCTGTGAAATGTCGACCAGGAGTTCGGGCATTTCCGTCTTGCTCGGCAACTGCCGCAGCATCTGCCGCAGCATGTCTTTCATTTCTTCGAGCTGCTGGCGCAAGGCTTCGAGATTGACAGCCTTGGCCTGCTTGATGCGGAAGTCGGCCTTGAGCGTGTCTTCCTGCTTTTGCTTGTTTTCCAGATCGTCCTGCTGGTCACGGATCTGGAAATACCAGCCCGCGAGGCAGATCACGGCGAACAGCAGCACGCAGAACGTCATCTTTACGCCCTGCGGCCAGTTGCCCGAATTCTGGAAGTCGAGATCGCGGAAATCAGAGAGCTTCATGGCTTGGCTCCCGGTGCAGCCGGCGGCGGCGGCACGGCCGGCGACGCGGGCGTGCCCGGTGCCGCTGTCGTGGTGCCGTCCGGGTTCTCGTCCGAACCGGCCGGCTTGCGCAGCTTCACATCCATCGCAAAGTCATACGGCATGCGCTTCTCGGCGGTGCGTTTGATTTCGGTTTTCTTGAGGTCCGGATGACCCAACCAGGGCGAAGCCTCGACGTTGCGCATGTAGGTCGCGACGCTCGCGTTGGACTGCGCCACACCTTCGAGAGTCAGGATGTCGCCGACCTGTTTGAGCGAGGTCAGCCGCACACCCTCGGGAATCGTGTGCACCAGCTCGTCGAACATGTGCACCATCTGCGACCGGTTCGCCTGTAGCTGCTCGATGACCTGCTTGCGCTGCAACAGCTTCCCGCGCGTCTTGTCCAGTTCCTTGATCTCTTCGAGCTTCTTCTCGACTTCCTTGATCTGCGCCTGCATGTAGTTGTTGCGGTCGACCTGATTGTCGATGCGCGCATTCATCCAGAACATGGCGCCGAGGAACGCAGCGACACCAGCCGCGCCCGCCAGAGCGAGCATGACGAGGAACTCGCGTTTGCGCACCGCGCGCCGTTCGGCGCGCCAGGGCAATAGATTGATTTTTGCCATCAGTCGAAGCTCCTCAGCGCAAGCCCGCAGGCAATCATCAACGCTGGCGCATCCTGGGCCAGCGTCTGAGCCTGCACGCGGGAGGACAGCGACATGTTCGCCAGCGGGTTGGCGACCACGCTCGGAACGCCCAGCTGCTCTTCCACCATGTCCGCCACGCCGGCGATGGACGCGCAGCCGCCGGCCAGCACTACCTGATCGACCTTGCTGTACTCGCTGCCGGCGAAGAAGAACTGCAGCAAACGGCTGATCTGCTGGACCATCGCCTCCTTGAACGGCTCCAGCACCTCAATCTCGTAGGATTCGGGCAGACCGCCCTGCCGCTTGGCAAGGCCGGATTCCTCATAGGAAAGACCGTAGCGACGCATGACTTCGTCGGTCAGCTGCTTGCCGCCGAACACCTGCTCGCGTGAATAAATCGTGCGCTGGTTCTTGAGGACGATCAGCGTAGTCATGGTCGCGCCGACATCGACGACGGCGACGACCGCATCCTTGGATACGGCGAGCTGGTCGGCGATGAGCTTGAAGGCGTTCTCCATCGCGAAGGCTTCGACATCGACGACCTTTGCCGAGAGTCCGGCCAGATCCAGCGCGGCAACGCGCAGATCGACATTCTCGGTACGCGACGCGGCCAACAGCACGTTGACCATGTCAGGATTGTCCTTGACCGGCCCCAATGCCTCGAAATCCAGGCTAACTTCCTCGATCGGGTACGGAATGTACTGATTCGCCTCGACCTGGATCTGGCCTTCGAGGTCTTCCTCGGACAGATCCGCAGGCATCGGAATCACCTTGGTGATCACCGCGGAACCCGCGACGGCGGCGGAAGCGAACTTTGTCTTGGCCCCGGAACGGCCCAGCGCGCGACGGATCGCCTCGCCAACGGCCTCGACCTCGACAATGTTCTTTTCGACCACAGCATTGGGCGGGAGCGGCTCGACCGCGTAGTGCTCGACGCGGTAGCGACCGCCCGACTGGCTGAGCTGCAATAGCTTGACCGCCGTCGAACTGATGTCCACCCCAATCAGCGGCGGCGCTTTCGGACTGAACAGGCCCACATTTTTCCCCTTCCCACGCGCTCTTACGAGCGAAAGATGCGCAGTGACATTAAATACGAAACTTAACCAAATGGCAACGACCCGAAGAATATTCTCCAAGACGCTGAAATTCCATGGGATTTGTCACACTAAGTGGACCCCCTGGTGAAAGTTTCCGCTATCGGCCAGGCGGGGGCACGATCTATACTCCGGCCCGAGTCGCGCCGACTTTGACTGTCATCACATTCCCGGTTCATCATGCGCGTTTTCCTCCGCTTGGCCCGCTATGCGCTGTACCTCGCGCTTAGTGGAATCCTGCTCGGGTGCCTAGCGATAGGCATCGCTTACTGGCTGATTTCCCCACGACTGCCGTCGGTCGAGACGTTGCGCGACGTCCGCCTGCAGGTGCCTTTGCGAGTCTACACCGCCGATGACAAGCTCATCGCGACGTTCGGAGAGACGCGCCGCATTCCGGTCGCGATCGAAAATGTACCCGCCAAGGTCAAGAATGCGTTCCTCGCCGCCGAGGATGCGCGCTTCTACGATCATCCCGGCTTTGACGTGCAGGGAATTTTCCGCGCCGTGTGGCACCTGGTCCGCACCGGCGGGGACAAGGGGCCTGGTGGCTCGACCATCACGCAACAGGTCGCGCGCAATTTTTTCCTCAGCCCCGAACAGACCTATACGCGCAAGATCTCGGAGCTGTTCCTGGCGTTGCGGATCGAACGCGCGCTGAGCAAGGACGAGATCCTCTCGCTCTACCTCAACAAGATCTTCCTCGGCCACCGTGCGTACGGCGTTGGTGCCGCTGCGGAGTTCTACTACGGCAAGACCCTGGACCAGCTTGAGCTCGGCGAATGCGCGATGCTCGCGTCCCTGCCGAAATTTCCGTCGACCGGCAATCCGTTGTTCAACCGCAAGCGCGCAGAAGAGCGGCGCAACTACGTACTCGCGCGCATGTACGAGAACAACTTCATCGGCGAAGCCGAGATGAAGGCGGCGATGGCCGAACCCGACAAGGCCTACGCGCACGAGCCGCCGATCGAAGTCGAGGCTCCCTATCTCGCCGAGATGGTCCGTGTCGAAGCCCTCAGCCGCCTCGGCAACGACGCCCTGAGCGATGGCTACAACATCAGAACGACCCTCGACAGCCGCATGCAGGACGCTGCGAATCAGGCCGTGCGCGGAGCACTGATCGACTACGACCGCCGTCACGGCTACCGCGGCGCTGAAGCGCATGTGGAACTTGCAGCCGATGCGACACGCGAAGATTTCGCGCGCGAACTGTCCAGTTTCCGCACGATAGCAGGCCTCACACCCGCCATCGTCATTGAAACCGGCAAAGACCAGGCGCAGCTATATCTCGCTGACGGCCAGGCGGTGCTGCTCGACAAGAAGTCCGTCGAGTGGGCGCGCCCCTACCAGAGCGAGAACAGCCGCGGTGCCGCGCCGAAAACCGTGGATGCGGTGATCCGGGTCGGTGACATCGTGCGCGTCGCTCGCGGCGACGAGGAAAACTGGACGTTGGCGCAATTGCCTGCAGCCCAGGCCGCGCTGGTTTCGCTCGATCCCGAGGACGGCTCGGTTCGCGCGCTGGTCGGTGGATTCAGTTTCGGCCGGAGCAAGTTCAACCGCGCCACGCAAAGCGCGCGCCAGCCCGGATCGAGTTTCAAGCCGTTCCTTTATGCGGCCGCTTTCGAACATGGTTTCACGCCGAGTTCCATACTCAACGACGCACCGCTGGTCTTCCCCGATCCGTCGCGCCCCGACGGCATCTGGGCGCCATCCAACGACGACGACAAGTTCGAAGGGCCGATGCGTCTGCGCGAGGCGCTGGTCAAGTCGGTGAACCTGATATCGGTGCGCCTGCTCGACGCGATCGGCGTGCGCTATGCGCGCGAATTCATCACCCGCTTCGGACTCCCGCTGGAGGCGATGCCGGAAAACCTGTCGATGTCACTGGGCACGGCGTCGGTGGCGCCGCTGATGATGGCACGCGGCTATTCGGTATTCGCCAACGGCGGCATGCTGATCGACCCGTATTTCGTCGCCAGCATTCGCGATCGCGACGGCAAGGAGATCTATGTCGCGCAGGCGCCGCGTGCCTGCCGCGGCTGCCCCGAGCGACTGCTTGACGATGCGCGCCTCGCGCGCGAGGCCGTACCCGCAGCCGTGAGCAATGCGGCGCTGACCGCAACCACACCCAGCGCCAGCCCGCGCTTCAACCCGATCCGCAGCGCCAATGCCGCTACCGTGCCGTCCGCCGTCGTCGCCGAACCCGGCAAGCCGCGCCTCGCGCCGCGCACGCTGGACGTGCGAACCGCGCATCTGGTGACCTCATTGATGCGCGATGTGGTGCGCCGCGGCACTGGCCGCGCCGCGATGGATCTAAAGCGCAATGACCTGGCCGGCAAGACTGGAACGACAAACGAGCACCGCGACGCCTGGTTCAGCGGATTCAACGATCAGATCGTCACGAGCGTATGGGTCGGGTTCGACGATTTCAGCTCACTCGGCCGCGGCGAATTTGGCGCCAGGGCCGCGCTGCCGATCTGGGTCGACTACATGCGCGTTGCGCTGGACGGCAGGGCGGAAACGCCGTTCGTACCCCCACCGGGCATCAGCACAGCACGCATCGACCCGTCCACCGGATATCTCGCATCAAGCGACGACAGCAGTTCCGTGCTTGAGATCTTCAAGAGCGAAGACATCGAGCGGCTCAGCGCACCGCCGCCTGACGCCGCGCTGGACGAAGGCCAGCAGGGCGAGGCCTACGACATCTTTTGATGAGGAAACATCGATCGCTGGGCACGATCGCTTTTTCACCCGGCACCAGCCTCCCGTCGGAACGGACTTCAACCTGCACCAGAGTCCCGCAACACCGACTCCAGCGCACTCGAAGATCAAGAGCGTAGTCATTCGAGACATTGCCAATGACTGATCCACGCCAGCGGAACCGTCGCGCGGCTGATGACCGGCACGGCGACCAACGTCAGCGCATCGCTGCCGAATCGGCGCGGCTGATCAGCGAATTGGGGTTGCGCGACTACCACCAGGCCAAACTGCGTGCCGCACAGCGTCTGGGCATACAGGACGAACGCCACCTGCCGCGCAACAGCGAAATTGAAACCGCGCTGCGTGAGTATCAGCGGCTGTTCGGTGGAGAGGAACGCCTGGCCTACTTGGCGCGCCTGCGCGAAACCGCTGTCGAAGCCCTGCGCTTCTTTCATGCGTTCGAACCGCGCCTCGTCGGCGCGGTTCTGGACGGCACGGCCGACCTGCACTCGGCGGTGAGCCTGCACCTGCACAGCGACGATCGCGACAGCCTTCCGCAATTCCTGTCCGAACACGGTATTCCCTACGACCAGATCGAGCGCCAGCTACGCTGGTCCACCAGGGAAACCGAACGCTTGGACGCATATCGCTTCAGCGCGGACGATGTTCCAGTCGATCTCACCCTGCTGCCGCGCGACGCGCTGCGCCAGGCACCGCTGGACCGCATCGACGGCAAACCCATGCGGCGCGCAAATCTTGCCGCAGCGCAGCTATTGTTTCAGGAGTCCGTGGATCCGGCGCACTCGATACGATAGCGCGCCCTATCCGACAGGCGCCTCGTGCGCGGGCCTGAAGCCGCCCTGGATCCTCGGTGCAAAGAGCTCGCAGGCACGATCGGGTAGGGAGCCGGTAACCCGGCCCCCTCCCACACCACCGTACGTGCGGTTCCGCATACGGCGGTTCCTGTCTGCCTACTTTCGAAACCTCAGGCATTGAGCTTGTTTCGTTCGTTGAACCAAGCCGCTACGCGGCAGGAATAGCAGCAGCGGCGCCAGGGCGGCAAAAGG
>JAAFHE010000309.1 GCA_013298265.1 Lysobacterales bacterium
CCGGCAAAACCGTCGTCGCAAGACGCGCCTGCGCGTGAATCGAACGCCTTGTTGAAAGCCTGGTCGGCGAGATTGGCGGAGGAACAGCTACCGCCGTTGACCTCTCGCGCGAGACCGTCGAACTCGGCCGAAGTCATCAGGCGATAAGTCTTGCCGCTGCGTTGCGACAGCCAGCGCACATAGCCTTGGGCCTGATCGAAACTGACGCAGACAGCCGGATGCGCATCGTCCTGTTCGATGTCCGGGTTCTGCCAGCCACGCTTCTTGGAACTGCGGAACACCGATTCACGATCACGACAGGACACTTCCTTCGTGCCCTTGGCACCGCCGACGCTCCAGTAGCGGCGGAACTCGCCGCGCGTAACCTCATAGCGTCCGACCGCAACGCGGTTGCCCGGCAGCACGATCAGCTCCGGCCCCTGGCCACCGTCGTCGAGCTTGTCGCGGAACACGAACCCGGCGCTACCGATCGACGGCAGCTTGCGCAGGCCTTCCTGCGCGACGGCGTTGTTCGGGTCGATCAGCAGTGCCTTGTCGTAGGCCGCCTTGGCCGCGACCTTGTCCCACTCCGCAGCCGCCTTGCGCGCATCCTCAAGCAAGGGACCAACGAGGCCGCTGCGCCGCTGCCTGACCTCATCAGCAACCGGCTTGCCTTCGGCCGGCACGAGCGCGGCGAGCTCGAGCGACTTGTCGAAATTCGTCTTCATGCCGGCAAGATCGCCGAGCGACTGCGCCTTGTTGCCGAGCATGATGTAGGCCTTGGCGGTGTCGACCAGACCCTGCTTGGCTCCCTTGTCGCGCGCGTCGATGCGCAGCGCGAGCTTGAAGCGGTCCACCGCGTTCTGGTTCGGCGGGGTCGAATAGCGCTGCGCGGCCAGGTCCCCGCGTCCGAGACGCACGAGCTTCAGTACCGGATCCTCGACCGTCGGCACCTGGGCGAGATTGCCCGGCGTACCGTCGTCCATAAGCAACGGCGTCGGGCCGGTCGGCACCGCCGGATCATCTAGCACCGCAAGACCGTCCGCGACCGGCGGTGTTTCCGGCGGGACGGACGTGAGCGCGTCACTTGCGGTATCCGCACCACTGGCGGCTGTCGATATTTCTCCGCTCGCCACGGGCGCGGGTGTTTCGACGACTAGCGGTGGTGCGGGCGTCTGCGGCGGTGTCACGGTTGCCGGTGGCGGCGTAGCTGCCGGCATGCTGACTGCGGCTTTAGCCGGCACGACTGCTGGCGGCGACTTCGAGGTAAACCAGACATAGCCGCCGAGCGCGGCAGCGCCGATCACGCCAACGGCGGCTATGCCCAGCCACAGCCCACCACCGCTACGCCCGGCCGGGCTGACCGGCGTCGCAGCGGGTGGCTTTGCGGCGATCGCCTTGGGCGGCGCGGGCTTCACTGGCGGCTTCGTCGGGGTGGTTCTGACCGCTTCCGGCCGCGTCAGCGCGACTGTCGCCGCGGCCGGCTTCGACACCACCGGGTCCGCCGGCCGCACAGCGCCGTCGCCGTTTCTGGCGCGCCCCGCCACCGGCACCGCGTCGATTGCGGCGAGGGCTTCGCTCGCGTCGGTATAGCGATCCTTCGGATCCTTCGCCAGACAGTGGTCAATGAATTCCTGCCAGTGCGACTGCCCCGCCGGCAGGCGCGGGATCGGCTCAAATACATGCGCGTAGGCCACGGCAAAACCGTCGTTGCCGTCGTAGGGCGGCTTTCCAGCCAAGCCATACCAGCACAGCACGCCGAGGCTGTACAGATCTGAGCGCGCATCGATTTCGCCGCCTCGTGCCTGCTCCGGACTCATGTAGTGACTGGTACCGACCGAAAAGCCGGTACTGGTGATGCGCGCAGACTGGCTCGCCGCCAGCGCGATGCCAAAATCGGTCAGGACCGGGCTGTCCGCGGAATCGAACAGGATATTGCCGGGCGCCACATCGCGATGCACGTAGCCACGCTCGTGCGCATAGGCCAGGGCTTTGGCCACTCCGACCAGCACGCGCTTGAGCTCGGCCTCATCCAGTCCACGCTGCACGCGAGCGACGAAATCACCACCGGGCAAGTACTGCATCGAGAAGTAGTGCAGCTGATTCGGCGTCACTCCGACATCGAACACCTGCACGATGTTGGCATGCGCGAGCGAGGCCAACGTGCGCGCTTCCTGCAGAAAGCGCCGAGTAAACGTGGGATCGGCAGCCAGTGCGGACGACATCACCTTGAGTGCGACCTGTCGCTCCAGCGAGGTCTGCACCGCCAGGTGGACGCTGGCCATGCCACCCTGACCAATCTCGCGTTTTATCTGATATCCAGGTATTTCAATCACGGCCTTCGCACTCCCCTGTACTTGGCGAATCCTGCTGCGCCGACATTGTAAGGACTGTGGCCCCGGCGTGGACGTGTCCTGCTACGCACGACGCCCCCGATGAGCTCGGCATCCGGCACATGTTGAGATTCCGACGTAGCGGCACCACACTGGCGCGATGATCGAAGCCATGCTGTTACTCGTCATCGTCGGTACCTGTGCCCTGCTGTGGCAGGCAGCCCTGCGCGCCCGCGACCGTGCCGTAAGCGCCAGCCGCGAGCTGTGCGCCCGAGCCGGCGTTCAGTTCCTGGATCAGTCCGTCAACTTGCGCCGCCTCGCCTTGGTGCGCCTGCGTTCCGGCAGCCTGGGGCTACGCCGGCACTATAGTTTCGAGGTCAGCACCGACGGCACGAACCGGCATCCCGGCAGCCTGCAGTTCGACGGCGAACGGCTGGAAAATTTCAGCCTGCCGCTGCGCCCCGAAGACGTCGCCCTCGCCGGGGTCGAGCGGCTACATTGAGTCGTTCTGCAACGGTTCGTCATCGGCCTGCGCCACGACACGCCGTGCACGACTATTTGATGACACGCAGATGGCTGCCCTTCTTCGTCGGCGCTTCGGATTCGCCATTGGCCGGCGGCGGCGCGCTGGGCGTGTCCTCGGCGGGAAACATCATCCCCTGGCCGTTTTCCTGCGCGTAGATCGCCAACACCGCACCGAGTGGAACTTCCACGCGATGACTGACGCCGCCGAAGCGCGCGCTGAAGCTGATCCAGTCCTTGCCGATATCAAGCCCGGCTACCGCACGCGGCGCGATGTTCAATACGACACGACCATCCTTGGCCGCTTGCGGCGGAACGATCACGCCAGGCCAGGCTGCGTCGACGAGCAAGTAGGGCGTCAGACTGTTGTCGCCGATCCATTCGTGGATCGCACGCACCAGGTACGGGCGGTTCGAAGTCATGCCGGCCGTGCCGGCGTCGTTATCAGTCACGCAACAATTTCTCGTCTGGGGTCAGGCTGCGGGTGAAGCCCGGATTGCGGAAAATGCGATCGCCGTAGTCATGAATCGCCTGCGCTTCCCGCGGGAGACTCACGCCGAGACTCTGCAATCGCCAGATCAGCGGCGCCAGCACGCAATCCGCCAAACTCATTTCCGGATTGAGGAAGAACTTCGCTGCCTTGAACAACGACAGTGAGCCCATCAGGGCTTCGCGCAAGCGTTTGCGCGCAGCCTCAGAGTTCTTGCCGCTGCCGGCACACTGTTCCGCCAGCGGCAACCAATCGCGCTCCATCCGCACAATGGCCAGACGCAGGCGCGCACGCGACAAGGGGTCGATCGGCATCAGCGGTGGATGCGGATAACGTTCGTCCAGATATTCAGCAACCACCGACGTTTCGTAGAGCACCAAATCGCGATCGACCAGAGTCGGCAGGCTCTGGGTCGGATTCAGGTCAATCAGATCTTCCGGCGGCTTGGCCCGATCAACCAGGACCAGATCGTAGCTGACGCCTTTGGCCGCCAGGATCAGGCGGATGCGATGGCAATGAACGCTATCGCGGGCCGAATACAAGGTAAGGATCGTGCGCGAACGGGTACTCAAGGCCATGCCTCTCCCCTGACACGGTACGGCGACCGCGCCTGGCCGCCTGCCCCGAATCTACTACGTGCCCGGGAATTCGCCTAGCTGCGCTGGAGGTCGGCACGGCGAGCATGCCCGCCGTGCCGCCGAACTCAATGCACGTCCTTCCAGTACTCTTTCTTCAGCAGCCAAGCTAGGAAGGTGAAGAAGGCCAGATACAACACGACCCAGGCGCCGAGTTTCTGGCGTTGGAGCGCGGCCGGCTCGGCTGCGTACTGCAGGAACACGGTCAGGTCGCGCACGGTCTCGTCGAACTGTTGCGCGTTCTGCGTGCCCGGCGTGGCCACTTCGAGATGCACGAGGCACTTGCCGTCAATCTCGGTCGTTCCCGCCTTGCAATGCTCGACTTCATGAACACCGTTCTTGCAGCCGCCGGTATCGCCGCTGCAGCTTTCCTGTTTCTTTTCCTTGGGTTCGAAGGTCGCATGCGAAAGACCTTGCATTTCCCACAGCACGTTCGGCATCGACGCGCCCGGGAACAGGGTGTTGTTCCAGCCCAGCGGACGCGAATGATCGACGTAGAACGACTTCAGGTAGTTGTAGATCCAGTCCGGTCCCTTGGAGCGGCCTTCCAGCGACAGGTCCGGCGGTGCCTTGCCGAACCAGGCCTGCGCATCGGCGGCCGGCATCGACGACACCACCCTGTCACCGATCTTGCCTCCGGTAAAGGAAGCGAGGTTCTGCACGACCTGATCTTCGGTCAGCCCAAGATCTTGGGAAAGACGCGAATAGCGCACGAACTGCAGGGAATGGCAGCCGACGCAGTAGTTGAAGAACAGCTTTGCGCCGCGCTGCACGGATGCAATGTTGTCCACTCGGGTACCGGCTGGCTGCAGCTTGCCGCCTCCGCCTGCGGCAATGGCTGCTGGCGCGATCGAGGTCAACGCAACGGCCAGCGACAGACCCAGCTTGGTCATGGCGTTCTTAATCATGCGCGGGCACCCGCTCCGGAACAGGCTTGGTGGAATCGATCTTCGACCATATCGGCATGGTGATGAAGAACGCGAAGTAGATGAAGGTCAGTACACGGCCAATGTAGGTCTCGATCTGGTCCGTGCCGGGGCCGGCACCGATCTTGCCGAGCCACACGAACGACAGCGCGAACAGGCCGAGCGCGACCTTAGAGATCCAGCCGCGGTACCGGTAGGACCTGACCCGGCTGCGATCCAGCCACGGCACGAAGAACAGCACGGCGATCGCGCCAAACATCACGAGCACGCCGAGCAGCTTGTCCGGCACTACGCGCAACATGGCGTAGTACGGCGTGTAGTACCACACCGGCTTGATGTGCGCGGGCGTGACCAGCTTGTCGGCCGCGATGAAGTTGTCGTGTTCTAGGAACCAGCCGCCGAAGGTCGGCTCGAAGAACAGCACAAACGCGCAGATGGTCAGGAAGAAGCCGGCGCCGAACAAGTCCTTCACGGTGTAGT
>JAAFHE010000310.1 GCA_013298265.1 Lysobacterales bacterium
AGGGAAGGAATCAGGCGGGTCCAGCCGTCGCTGTAGCGCAGGCCGACGGCCCAGCCGATCTCGAACAGACCGGCCAGGAACAGCAGTATCCAGTACATGACAAACCCCGGAAGCAACGGGGTCGTCCCCAATCGTGGCGCAGGCGGCGGGTCGTCCCATCGCGGCGCGCATTCTGCCTGAAGCGCGTGAATCCCGCGTAACCCCTGACCGACGGCCGATAGACGCCACCGCCGGATGCCGTGGCGTCGCGGCTGTCTTCAGCGCACGCCGAGGAAATCGCGCTTGCCAATCTCTACGCCGTTGTGACGCAAGATCATATACGCCGCTGTCACATGGAAATAGAAATTCGGCAAGGCGAAGGTCACGAGGTACTCGTCGCCGCGGAACTCGAGGACTTCCGCGCGCGTCGGGACGCGGATCTCGCGCTGCTCGGCCCCGTCGAAGGCCGCCGCGTCGATCGAGTCGACAAAGGCCAGCGTGCGCGCGATGCGTTCCTTCAGCTCCGGCAGCGTGGTTTCCACGTCCTCGAACACCGGCAAGGTCTGCCCGGCGAGGCGACCGGCCATGCTCTTGGCCATGTCCGAGGCCAGTTGCACCTGGCGCGTCAGCGCGAACATGTCCGGTGCGAGGCGCGAGCCGAGCAGCACGCCGACGTCGAATCCCTTGGTCGCGGCGAAGGCAGCCGCCTTGTCGAGCATCGCGTCGAGGGCGACCAGGCTGCGGCGAATGGTGGTCTTTACGGTTTCTTGCACGGACAGCGTCATGACGGGCGAATCCTCGCGAGTGGAAGTGGAAACCTTTCCATGTTGGCACGCCGATGGCCAGCGCCGATTCCGTCAGAGATGCGGCGGGAGTAGCGCCCGCCGGTACGGCACACCTGCGTCCGTCACGGGCTGCGCGCACAGGATCACTGGCCGCCACGGCTGCGCGCGTGAAAATGCGCGAGTGCTTGGGTATGCTGAACGCTGTACGAGAGATGTGCGTCCAGCCTGTCGTTCATCGCACCCGGTGCGGATGAATCCGACGACCGGCTTTTGCGGATGATGCAGGACACCGCCGGCAGTGCGGTCTCGACAGGGGAAGACCAGATGGAGGGAATGGCCGACGGCAGGGAGGACGCGGACGGGCAGACCGGCGCACTCGCGGAATCCGACGTCGTTGCGCGCCTGCCCGGCGTGCGTGCGCTGATCCTGCGCATGACGCACGACACGCACCTGACCAATGATCTGACCCAGGACGTGATGATCGCCGTCGTCATGGCCATCCGCGAAGGCCGCATCCGCCAGCCCGAAGCGCTGGCGGCCTACATGCACCAGTCTGCGCGCCATATCGTCTATGCGGCCAACCGCAAGCTCCAGCCGGTCACGCTGGGCGAGCTGCCGGAAGAGGAGATGCTGTGGCAGGACCGGCAGAAGACGCCGCTGGAGCAGTGCGAGGAAGACGAACTGCGCCGCCTGGCGCGCTCGGTGCTGGCGGAGCTGCCAGTCCAGCGCGATCGCGACCTGCTGGTCGGCTATTACATCGACGGCGCCGGCAAGGCCGAGCTCATGCAGCGCCTAGAGCTCAGCGCAGACCAGTTCGACAAAGTACTTTTCCGCGCCCGCACACGAATGCGTGACCGGCTTCGCGAAAAAATGCAGGAAACCCGCACCGGGATGGGAGGACCCGCGCCCTCGGCGTTCCCTTCCAGTGCACGACCGAGGTCCGAATGATTTCTGCACTCGACAACCACCTGCTGCGCGCGTACCTCGACGGCGACATGGACGAGGCGACCGCCGAGGCCTTCGAGGTGCTCATGATCGAGCGCCCGGAACTGGCCGAGCAGGTCGATGCCGACACCGCGCTGCGCATGGGACTCCGGGAAGCTGGGGCGCTGCCCGTGGCTGCGGCTTTCGTCGCCACGCCGACAACCGTGTCAACAGCGAGCCCGAGCGTCGAAGAACCTGCGGCAACCGCGTCACCCGGCACAACGCGCCGACCGCAGCGGCCACGGCGACGGCTGATTCCATTGCTCGCGGCGGCGAGCCTGCTGCTCGCGGCTGGCATAGGCCTGGGCCGCCTGTGGCTGCCGCAGCCGGCGGACCTCGTTTCCACGACGCTGCTGTCGGTGGACCGCATGCGCGGCAGCGTCACCGACGTGCCGAAACTGCGCCTGCCGGCCAGCGGACAGATCGTGCTGAGCGTGCCGGTCGCGGCCCGACCCGGCTGCACGCCGCGGGTACGCATCGTGCAGCCGGGCGCCACGCTGCAGACGACGGTGACGCCAGACGAGTACGGCTTCGCGAATCTCAGCCTCGACGCGACGCGCCTGGCGCTGGGCAAGACCGATATCGCGGTCGACTGCGACGCAACCCAGCTCGCGCTGTATCAGGTCGAGTTCGTGCGCTGATGTGATTGCCGCCGCAGACCCTATGGATATTTCAACAAATCGCTATTTCCACGTTGACGTTTTCGCGCGCAGTGCGCTGACCGGCAACGGACTCAGCGTATTCCTGCCCTGCGATGACTGGAGCGAATCCAGTCTGCAGCAGCTCACCCTGGAGATGCGCCAGTTCGAATCAATCTTTCTCAGCGCGATCAATGCGCACGGCGCGAGTGCGCGCATCTTCACGATGCAGGAAGAGCTTCCGTTCGCCGGACATCCCCTGCTCGGCGCTGCCGCGGTGCTGCATCGCGTACTGGTGCCGGACGAGGAACAACGCCACTGGACCCTGCGCCTGTCAGCACGCGCGGTGCAGGTGACGACACGGCGCCTGGCTGGCGCGATCTTCGCCGAGATGGATCAGGGTTTCGCTGAGTTCGGCGACGCGATCGATGCGGCGCAGGCGACCGATCTGCTCGCTGCGCTGAATCTCGAATCCGGCGATCTCGCCCAGGACTTGCCGCTGCAGCTCGTCTCGACCGGCCTGCCTTACCTGATCGTGCCGGTCACCGCGGCGGCACTGGATCGCAGCGCCGTGCGGGGGCGCGAACTGGAGCGCCTGCTGTCCCGGTTCGGCGCGCACTTCGTCTATGTGCTGAACCCGGACGTGCCTGAAGGCCGCACCTGGGACAACCTGGGCGACGTGGAAGATGTCGCCACCGGCAGCGCAGCCGGTCCAGCGGCGGCCTACCTGTACCGGCATGGCCGCGTCGCCGCCGATCGCGCTATCGTGGTGCGGCAGGGGCGACACGCCGGTCGCGCAAGCGAGCTCGGCGCACGCTGCGTGGACGGCCGCATCCTCGTCAGCGGCGAGGTGTGGCCGGTGCTCTCCGGCGTGCTCGATGCCACGCCCGAACGCGGATCGCCGAGCCCGGCCGCGAAGTAGTCATGTCGCGGCAGACGCCGTCGCAACGGTCACGCACTGAAATTGGCGGCAGCAGGCCGAGCCGTTGCGCACAAAGGAAATCCTGTACCCGATGCGGCCCGTTTCACACAGGAGCCACACGCGCGTGTTTACGGTGACTCACCCCACCGCTCCGCAAGGAGTGCTCCTGTGACGACCACGCCGCAGAAACTCGAACAGGCATTCTGGAAATCGCTGAAGTCCGACATGACGGCCATGCTCGGCCTCGACGGCACCGCAGACGGCCATACCCGCCCGATGACGGCGCAGGTCGAAGAAGAACGCGGTCCCGCGTGGTTCTTCCCCTCGGTCGACAACCCGATCGCGCAGCAGCTCGTCGGCGGTACCGGCGAACGCGCGACCTTCGCCTTCAGCGCCAAGGACCACGACCTGTTCGCCAGCATGCAGGGCAGCCTGCGCGCTCACGCCGCTCAGGGCTTGGCGTGCGGGGCCTCCTTGAGTGTCAGCGGCGTGCCGACGCTGCCGGCGTAGATCACGAGCAGCTTCAGCGGCTTGTCGCCCACATTGCGTCCATTGTGAAAAGTATTGACCACCTCGGCGAGCGCCTGACCGGCCTCGATGCGCTTGACCTGGCCATCCTTGAGCTGCACTTCCAACGTACCTTCCAGCACCATGCCGAATGACGGCACGGGATGCTGGTGCCAGTCGGTCTCGCCGCCCGGTGCGATCTCGATGACCAGGGCCGAGACTTCGGCCTGCCCGTCGGGATAGACAATCGGCTTGCCGTCCCAGCTCGTCGTGGTCTTCAGCAGCGGCGTCACCTTCAGCGCTGCGCTGGGTTCGAGAGCAACCGCGGGCGCGGCAATCAGGCAGAACAGCAGGACGGCGAATCGGGACATGGCATTGCTCCGTGGTCAGGAACGCCGATGGTATCGTGGTGCAGTCGGCGCGGCGTGCGAGGCCGGTCGCCTCGCGTCCGCGGTGTACCGCGAACCGGAACCGGCACGCATGACGTGGAACCGAGGAGGTCACGATGCCCGAGCTGCCCGATATCGCCGTCTACGTCGAACATCTGCAGGCGCGGCTGCTCGGGCAGGTTCTGCGCAAGGTCACGCTCGCGAATCCTTTCATCCTGCGCACGGTCGAACCGCCTGTTGCCGATGCGGCCAGCCGACGCGTCGACGGCGTGCGCCGTCTTGGCAAGCGCATCGTGCTGGCGCTCGAGGACGAACGCTTTCTCGTCATCCACCTCATGATCGCCGGGCGCCTGCGCTGGCGCGACGCGGGCGGCAAGCCGCCGGGCAAGATCGCGCTCGCGAGTTTCGTGTTCGATGCGGGTCTGCTCTATCTCACCGAAGCCGGCACGAAGCGGCGCGCGTCGCTGCACTACGTCGCCGGCGAAGCCGCGCTCGCGGCGCTGGATCCCGGCGGCATCGACGTGTTCGCGATCGACGCGGCGCAGTTCGCCGAACGCGTCGGACGCGGCAACCACACGGTCAAGCGCGCGCTGACCGACCCGCGCCTGTTCAGCGGCATCGGCAACAGCTATTCCGACGAGATCCTGCACCGCGCGAAGCTGTCGCCGTTCGCGCTCGGCGCGAAGCTCACCGCCGCCGACAGCACACGCCTGCACGACGCGGCGAAGCAGGTGCTCGCGGAATGGACGCAACGCCTGCGCGAAGAAACCGGCGCGGCCTTTCCCGACAAAGTCACGGCATTCCATGCCGAGATGGCCGTACACGGCCGCTACGGCAAACCCTGCCCGGTCTGCGCCGCGCCGGTGCAGCGCATCGTCTATGCGGAGAACGAATCAAACTACTGCGCACGCTGCCAGACCAACGGCAGGCTGCTCGCCGATCGCGCGCTGTCACGGCTGCTGCACGACAGCTGGCCGAAGGATATCGATCAGTTGCTTTAGTGCGCCTAAGCTGCATGTCCTGCCTGTGCGGACGCCTCACGGCGTGCAAGCCCTGCCAGAGTTGAATGGCACGGACTTAAGCTCAGCATCCAGATTTTCGTCATTCCCGCGTAAGCGGGAATCCAGCGACTTCAGGCCTTTTCGACCCAGCAAACGCGCT
>JAAFHE010000312.1 GCA_013298265.1 Lysobacterales bacterium
GGCTACGCTGGCCGCCGCGCTGGCCGGCGAAACCCGCACGACTACCGAAAAGGACTCCGCATGAATGCTGTCGCCGACGCTCCGATCACGTTCCGCGCCGCGGTCACGGCGGACATCCCGGCCATCGTCACGCTCGTCGAATCCGCCTACCGCGGCGACGTGAGCAAGCAGGGCTGGACCACCGAGGCCGACTTCCTCGAAGGCCAGCGCACCGATCCGGATTCCGTTGCCGCCCTCATTGCGCGCGGCTACAGCCGCATCCTGCTGGCCGAGCGGGACGGCGAGCTGGTGTGCTGCTGCCACATCGAGCGACTGCAGCAGGACGGCCGCAACATCGGCTATTTCGGCATGTTCGCGGTCGACCCGCGGCTGCAGGGCGGCGGCGTCGGCAAGCAGGTGCTGGCCGAGGCCGAACGCATCGCCAAGGTGGAATGGAATTGCGACGAGATGCAGATGACCGTGATCACGGTCCGCGAGACCCTGATCGCCTGGTACGAGCGCCGCCGCTACGTACGCACCGGCGTGCTCAAGCCGTTTCCGTACGGCGACGAGCGCTTCGGTATTCCGACGCGCGACGACCTGCAGTTCGAAGTGCTGGCCAAAGCGCTGTGAGCGCAATGGCATCCGGAGTCCTACGACAATGAGTGCGGCCTGGGTCCGCGTCTGCGCCACGGCCGAACTGCTGCCGGGCGAATTCCAGGTTGCCTGGGACGGTGACGTTGCGATCGCGGTGTTCAATATCGACGGCGATCTCTACGCGGTCGAGGACGTCTGCACGCACGACGGCGGCGAACTCGCCGGCGGCCCGGTCGACGGCTTCGAGATCGAATGCGTGCGCCACGGCGCGCGTTTCGACCTGCGCACCGGCGCCGTGCTATGCCCACCGGCCTACGAGCCGATCGCGAAATTCCCGGTACGCGTCGAGGACGGCGCCGTGTTCACGCGGGATGATCGCTGGGGTTGAAATCGTTGCCTGGATTTCAACGCGACGATCCGACTGCCGCGAATTCATCGCCAGCGACGCCACGTTTCGGCCCGCACGCCACATCGGCAGTGTTCGCTGCGCACCGCGGCCGGCGCAGCGAGCATCGCCGTGACCGTTCGCTCCACGGCAAGAAGAAAAGGCGCCCGGCCGAAGCCGGACGCAAGCGATCCGAGTCAGGTCGGATCGACGTCACGCTATTGCGCCGGGCGATAGGTGAACCAGGTCAGGAACACCAGGCCCGCGCCGTCCGTGTCCAGCATGAACCCCTCTCCGTCGCGGGCAGGACCGCCGTACCAGGCGCCCTGGATCCAGTTGGTGTTCGGCGCGCCGGCGATGCCGGTGCTCTGGCATGCGGTCACCGTCGGCGTCGTCAGCATGCGTTCGATGCGGTAGCTGCCGCTGCCGAAACGCGCGCTGTTTTCGCCGGTGGACTGCCAGCTCAGCTCCGCCTCGACGCAGCTCCGGAAATTGATCTGGATCGTGCCCCAGCGCGGCTTCTGCACGGCAGCCGGATTGAACGCGCTACCGAACGCCGCACCAAGCGCGGTATTGGCTTCAAGCTCCACGCGTGTGCCGGCCAGCCGGCCCAGGGCAGTCAGCCAGTACTGCGAACCGATAGCCGCGGGATTGGGCGTCTCGCTACCGCCCTGGCCCTTCGGAATGACGGCGACATAGGTCGGGCCCGACAGGCCGCCGGAGCCGACCGGAATCAACAGCGACTTCTCCTCGCCGCTCTCGCCGTCGATCTTGAGCACGCCGGCACCGCGCGCGCCGTTGCCGGCGACGAGCAGGCTGCCGTCGGGATGCCAGGCCATGCCAGTCGGCGTACTGATCGACGCGCTGATGACCTTGTCGAGGCCGCCGCCCGGGAAGTTGTAACGCAGGATCTGATTGGACCGCTCGCCGGTCACGTAGAGCTTGTTGCCGGCGGAATTGAGCAGCAGGCCGCGGGCGGAACGCAGGCCGTTGTCGCGCGCACCGGCAAACTGGGAATACTGGCGCGACTGCGGGTCGAAGCGCACGACATTGTTGCTGTCATAGCCGGGCACATAGATCTTGCCGTCGGGCGCGTCCATCAGGCCGTTGTCCGGCCCCTTGAGTACCGTGATGCCGGCCAGCGGCAGGTTTTCCGCAACGCCGGTGGCGATGTCGTACTTGCGCAGCGCGCTGGTCGCGTAGCTCGACAGATACGCACTGCCGCCACTGAAGGCGACGCCGGTCAGTCCCCAGTCCAGCGGTACGCGCGCGAAGGTGTCGACGAAATCCAGCGTCGCCGCGTCGTAGCGCAGCAGGGTGTCGGCTTCCTCGCTGACGACCCAGAGTTTTCCGTCCGGCCCGATCTTGACCGCCTGTGCGCCCTGGATGCGACCACTGTCGTCAAGGTTGCGCAGGAAAGCGCCCGTGCAGGCATCATAGACATGCACATTGCTGTAATAGCCGCTGACGAGGACGCGGACGTCGTCGCAGGTAGCCGCCTGGACGGCATGCAGGGAGAAGGACAGTGAGAGCAGGACCGAACAACGTGCCCACACATTTGACTTGCGGCTCATGCGGAATCTCCTTGCGTAAACGTGAGGCCGCAGGATCAACGCGAACCACCTCCCCGGTCCTGCGCAATACCTTCGCGTTAGCTGCGCAAAACCCCGGTGTATTCAAATCAACTGCTTGCGCATGAATTCCGATCCCGTTCCCGTGGGCGAACCGACCTCGGCCCAGCGCTTCCGCCTCGGCGACTGGCTCGTCGACGCGGGCAATCACGAACTCATCGCCGAAGCCGGCCGCGTGCGGCTGCAGCCGCGCCAGATGCAGCTGCTGCTGCGTCTGGCACGCGAGCCGGGCATCGTGTTGCGCCGCGAACAGCTTATCGAGGACGTCTGGGAAGGCCGCTACGTCAACGACGAGGCGCTGTCGCGCGCAATCGCCGAACTGCGCCAGCTGCTCGCCGACGATCCGCGCGCGCCGCGCTACATCGAAACCGTGCCGAAGCTCGGCTACCGCCTGATCGCGCTGCCGCAGCTCGACAGCACCGCCGTCGCGACACCGGCGGCCGCGGCTGCGCCGTCGCGCACGACCGCGCGGCTCGACGCCAGCGGCCTGCCGCTGGCCGACCCGCGCGTGCGCCGGCGCACGCAGATCGCCGGCATCGTCGTCGGCATCGTCATGGTCGCGCTGGTCGCCGTGCTCGCGCTGACCCTGCCGCAGCCGCCCGGCGCGGAGCAGGAAGCCGCCGACCTGCGCGCCCGCGTCGATCGCGCGCGGCCGCTCGCGATTGAAGCCGGCTTCGACCAGAGCGCGCGGTTTTCGCGCGATGGCCGCTGGGTGGCATGGTCCGCGTCCGACGCCGAGCTCGACCGCGCACATATCTGGGTCGCTTCGCGCGACGGCCAGTCTCGCCACTTGCTCAGCGATGGCGAGGCCTGGGACATGTCGCCCGTGTTCGTCGACGACGACAGCAACGTGATCTTCGTGCGCTACACCGCCAGTACCTGCGAGCTGCGCGAGCAGAAGCTCATCGAGCAGCAGTCGCGCCGCATCGGCGAGTGCGCGCCGCCGCCGGCGACCAGCCGCATCGACGCCTCGCCGGATGGCCGCAGCGTGGTGTTCGCGCAGGCGCGCGAGGCCGGCCGCACCGGACTGGCCCTGCTCGATCGCGCCAGTGGCACGGTCACCGCGCTGACCGATCCGGGCGAACAGGCGCTGGTGGACCAGAACCCGCGCTTCTCCGCCGACGGCAGCCAGCTCGTTTTCACGCGCGGCCAGCACAGCCAGCAACGGCTGTGGCTGCTGCCGCTCGCCGCCCCGGCGCGAGCGCGCGTGCTGGTCGAGGCCAACGGTCTTATTTATGGCGCGGCCTGGCTGCCGGGCGACACGGCACTCGTGCTGGCCGGCGATCTGTTCGGGTACCGCGCGCTGTACCGCACGGACGCGGGAACCGGCGCGCTCGAATTCCTCGGCGCGCGTGGAGCGCGCTATCCGGACGTCGCCCACGACGGCGCCCTGATGTACGAGATCGCCGACTACCAGGCCAACCTGTGGCGCGCCGACCTGAGCGATCCGCAGAAACCGCCGGAGCCGATCACCACGTCGCAGCGCTACAACAACCAGCCGGCCAATTCGCCCGACGGGCGCTGGCTCGTGTTCGGATCCAACCGCGACGGCCTCGAATCCCTCTACCTGGCCAGGCCCGATGGTACCGGCGCGCAGCGCCTGACGCTGGATACGAGCCAGCGCTGGGTAAGGCCACACTGGCATCCGGATTCCACGCACCTGCTCGTGACCGCGATCCTCAACCCCAGCGACGGCACCGAATGCCTGCCGTATGCCTGCAGCAGCGAGCACAGCGAGGTCTATCGCTACGACCTCGCTGCGCGCCAGGCCCAGCCCGTGACCGGGCTCGGCGCGGACGCGCGCTACGCCCAGTACAGCGGCGACGGCCGTTGGATCTACTTCGTACGGCGCAAGAACGAACGCGACCAGCTCTGGCGCGCGGCGGCGGACGGCAGCGGCCCGCGCCTGCTACTGGATGCCAATGTGGAACACTTCACGAGTGACGAGCGCCATCTCGTCGTCGACGTCGCCGCGGAGCCCGGCCTGCGCCTGTGCCGCCTGGACGCCACCGAGTGCCGCGTCGTGCTGGACAAGCCGGAACCCGGCAGCGGCCTGCAGCCGGACAACACTTACGCCGCTCTGCACAGTGGCGGGCTCGCATTCGTCGTACGCGACGACGCCGGCAAGCGCTATGTGCAGCGCTACGACCTGACCAACGGCCGCATCACGACCCTGCTGGCCGACGCGCCGAGCACATTCGCGCCGGCGCTGAGCTTCAGCGCCGACGGGCGCTGGCTGGTCTATTCGCGCAACGATCGCATCGCGATCGATCTCTACATCGGCGAAGCGCAGCCCGTCGCCGCCGGTCCGGCGCATTGAGGCCATCGCCATGAACGACACCGAACGCCACGCCGCGCTGCGCGACTTCGTCGCCGCCTGCGGTGCCGATCCGCAGTCCCTGCAGGTCGCCTCTGCCGACGCGAGTTTCCGCAGCTACTGGCGCGTGCGCCGCGGCGAGGAAAGCCTGATCGTCATGGACTCGCCGCCCGACCTGGAACCGGTGCAACCCTGGCTGCGCATCGGCGCGCAGCTCGGCGCCGCCGGACTGCATGTGCCGGCGGTGCATGCGGCCGATGTGGAGCGCGGCTTCCTGCTGATCGAGGACCTGGGTACGCGCACCTACCTGCCCGAACTCGATGCACACAGCGCCGACGCACTCTACGGCGCCGCGCTCGATGCACTGTTCGTCATCCAGACACGCCTGGACGGCAGCGCGCTCGAGCGCTACGACGAGGCACGCCTGCAGATGGAGCTGGAGTACCTGCCG
>JAAFHE010000313.1 GCA_013298265.1 Lysobacterales bacterium
CTGGAGGTCGGCACGCTGAATGCGCGCCGGACCCTCGCAGCCAGGCCGCCCCGTACTGCGGTTCCCGCAGCGGCGGTGGAAATGCCGCCGCCGGTCGTGGAGTTTGACGGCAACCTCGACCCGAACTACACCTTCGACAGCTTTGTCGAAGGCAAGTCCAACCAGTTAGGCAAGGCGGCGGCGATCCAGGTCGCGACGAATCCGGGCCGGGCCTACAACCCGTTGCTGCTGTATGGCGGTACCGGTCTGGGCAAGACCCATCTGATGCACGCGGCGGGAAACCTGATCCGCGAGAACAACCCGCGCACCAAGGTGATGTATCTGCGCTCCGAACAGTTCGTGTCGGCGATGATCGACGCGCTGCGCAACAAGAACATGGACGAATTCAAGCGCCGCTTTCGCGAGGTGGACGCCTTGCTGATCGACGACATCCAGTTCTTTGCCGGCAAGAACACGACGCAGGAAGAGTTCTTCCACACCTTCAACGCGCTGTTCGAAGGCAAGCAGCAGATCATCCTGACCTGCGACCGTTACCCGAAGGAAGTCGAGAACCTGGAGCCGCGGCTGAAGTCGCGCCTCGGTTGGGGGTTGTCGGTCGCGATCGAACCGCCCGATTTCGAGACGCGCGCCGCCATCCTGCTGTCGAAGGCGCAGGCCAAGGGCATGAATCTGCCGGAGGAGGTAGCGCTGCTGGTCGCCAAGCGTATGCGTTCGAATGTGCGTGATCTGGAAGGGGCGCTCAACACGCTGGCGGCACGGGCCAACTTCCTGGGGCGGGCCATCACGCTGGAGTTTGCCCAGGAAACGCTGCGTGACCTGCTGACCGTCCATGCGCAGTCGATCACGGTGCCGAACATCCAGAAGACCGTGGCGGATTTCTATCAGCTTCGGCTGCAGGATCTGTTGTCAAAGCGCCGTTCACGCTCGCTCGCGCGCCCGCGCCAGGTAGCGATGGCGTTGTCCAAGGAACTCACCGAGCACAGCCTGCCGGAGATCGGCGAAGCGTTCGGCGGTCGCGACCATACGACGGTGCTGCATGCCTGCCGTACGATCCGCGATCTCACGGAAACCGACGGAAAGCTGCGCCAGGACTATGAAAAGCTGGTTCGCATCTTGACCGGCTGATCGCCTGTGGATAAACAGGGGACGGTTGTGGGGACAAGAGTTATCCACAATCCATCGACAGGCCAGGCGGGCGTAATCAGATCAGTTTCGAAGCGTTCAATGCGTTGATTTTGATATGAAAATCCGGGTAGTCCCCAGTTTTTCGCGACTCTACAACTACTGTTATCTTCCTATAAAGAACAAAAGCGTTCGTTAGCGAACCGGGAAACCCTGACCATGCGATTCAGTCTCCAGCGCGAAGCACTGCTAAAGCCACTGCAACAGGTCGTCGGCGTCGTCGAAAGGCGCCAGACCTTGCCCGTGTTGGCGAACTTGTTGGTTGCGGTATCCGACGGGCGCGTGTCGTTCACCGGCACGGATCTGGAAGTCGAGATGGTCGCGACCGTTGCGGCCTCTACCAGCGAATCTGGTGAGATCACGATTCCCGCGCGCAAGCTGTCGGATATCTGTCGCGCGTTGCCGGACGGCGTGTTGGTCGATGTGCGGCTGAACGGCGATCGTGTGGTTCTTACGGCCGGCCGCAGTCGCTTTACGCTGGCGACGTTGCCGGCAAGCGAGTTTCCCGGTATCGAGACGATCGAGACTGTCGATAGGGTCGAATTGCCGGAAGCGACGCTGAAGAATCTGATGGATCGCACTGCGTTTGCGATGGCGCATCAGGACGTCCGCTATTACTTGAACGGCATGCTTGTCGACCTGCGCGAAGACGCTTTGCGCTGTGTCGCAACCGACGGGCATCGGCTCGCGCTCGCGGAGACAGCGGTACAAGCAAAGATATCCCAGCGGCGGCAGATCATCATTCCGCGCAAGGGCGTGCTCGAGCTGCAGGGACTGTTCGAGAGCGGCGACGGCCTCGTCGTGCTCGAGTTCGGCAAGAACCATCTGCGTGTGCGGCGCGGTGATGTCCAGTTCACGTCGAAACTCATCGATGGGCGCTTCCCCGATTACGAAGCGGTCATTCCGATCGGTGCCGACAAAGAAGTTCGTATCGGGCGTGAAACCCTGCGGGGCGCATTGCAGCGAGCAGCGATCCTGTCGAACGAGAAGTATCGTGGCGTCAAGCTTGATGTGGCGCCCGGTCGGCTTGGCATCATTGCGCACAATCCGGAACAGGAAGAGGCTCACGAGGAACTGGAAGCCGATACCGTCGTTAGTGACTTGAGCGTCGGGTTCAACGTGAACTATCTGCTCGATGCGCTCAGTGCGCTGACGGGCGAGAACGTTGTCGTCTGCTTGCGTGATAGCCAGTCGAGCTGTTTGCTCAAAGCGGTGGATTCGGAAGAGTCGAGGCATGTTGTGATGCCGTTGCGCCTCTGAACCAGGCGGGCAGTCGAGATGAACCAAGCCTGCGGGGCGTATGCGCCGCAGGCTTTTTTGTTGGTGGAACGGGCGTAGAAACGGGCGGCACACGCGGATGGAGCTTTGCGAACTGCGGTTGACGAATCTGCGCAATGTCGTCGGCGCTGAGATTTCGCTTGGGCCGGGTCTCAGCGAGTTTGTCGGCGCCAACGGTGCTGGAAAGACGTCGATTCTCGAAGCGGTTTACATGCTGTCGCATGGCCGTTCTTTTCGCGCAGTAAAGCGCGAAAGCCTGATCCGGTTCGGGGAGCAGTCGCTCGAGGTCTTTGCGGTCATCGCCGCGGACGGTTTGCAGCGTCGCTTGGGGTTGTCGCGTCGGCGTGGTGACTGGGCCGCGCGGCTCGATGGCGCGGAGGTCGGTTCCCTCGCCGAGTTGCTGCGGCAAGTCGCTGTCGTCTGTTTCGAGCCGGGCTCTCACGCGTTGATTTCCGGCGCCGCCGAGGAGCGCCGCCATTTCGTCGATTGGGCACTGTTCCACGTGGAACAGACCTATGTCGACGTGGCAAGACGCTATCGCCGTGCTCTCAGCCAGCGCAACGCGCTGCTCAGGCAGGGCGGCCGCGACGAGGATCTCGATGTCTGGGATATCGAGCTGGAAAAGACTGCATCAGCGCTGGGTGGCTGGCGTGGCGACTACCTGGTGCTGCTTGCACCATACGTCGCCGAGATTGCTGCGACGCTGGTCCCCGAGCTTGGTGCTCCACTTCTGCGCTACAGCCGCGGATGGGCGACGGATCTACCGCTATCCGACGCCTTGGCTGAGCGGCGGTCCAGAGACCGCGAGCGTATGCATACCGGCGTAGGACCGCATCGTGCGGATTGGCGCCTGTCGTTCGAGGCGGCTCCCGAGCGAGAGCATTTGTCGAGAGGACAGGAAAAGCTCGCGGCGCTGGTATGCCTGCTGGCTCAGGCGCGCCTCTTCCGCGAACAGCGCGGCGAATGGCCGGTCATCTGCCTGGACGATCTCGCGTCTGAGCTCGACAAGGGTCACCAGGAAGCGCTGGCTCTCTGGCTGGACTCGGTAGATGCGCAAGTGCTCATTACGGGAACGGTGGCGCTGCCGACGGAGTTCACGCACTGTCGGAATCACGCGCTGTTCCACGTGGAACAGGGGCGCGTCACCAGACTGCTATAATTCCGCGCCTTCCTGTTTCCTTTGCTATGTCCGGTCCTGGACATGGCCACGCCTGGCGAGACGCATGAGCGATCAGTACGACAGCAGCAATATCAAAGTCCTCAAAGGCCTCGAAGCTGTACGCAAGCGCCCCGGCATGTACATCGGCGACACCGATGACGGCACCGGCCTGCACCACATGGTTTTCGAAGTCGTCGACAACGCCATCGACGAGGCCTTGGCCGGCTTCTGCGATCACGTCGTCGTCTCCATTCACCAGGACGGTTCGGTCAGCGTCAGCGACAACGGCCGCGGCATTCCGGTCGGCATCCATCCCGAAGAGGGCAGGTCTACCGCCGAAGTCGTCATGACCGTGCTGCATGCTGGCGGCAAGTTCGACGATAACTCCTACAAGGTTTCCGGCGGCCTGCATGGCGTCGGTGTCTCGGTAGTCAACGCACTTTCCGCCCACCTGTGGCTCAACATTTTTCGCGACGGTTTCGAGTTCATCCAGGAATACCAGCACGGCGAGCCGGTCTATCCGATCAAGCAGGGAGCGGCCTCCACACGCCGTGGCACGACGGTCCGCTTCCTTCCCAGCCCGCTGACGTTCACCAACATCGAGTTCCACTACGACATCCTGGCCAAGCGCCTGCGCGAACTGTCGTTCCTGAACTCGGGCGTCAAGATCGAAATCATCGACGAGCGCCACGACAAGCACGACATCTTCGAGTACGAAGGCGGCATCCGCTCCTTCGTCCAGCACCTGGCGCTACTCAAAACGCCGCTGCATCCGAATGTCATCACGTTCAATGCCCAACAGGACGGCATCACGGTAGAGGCAGCGCTGCAGTGGACTGACGCCTATCAGGAAACCTGCTTCTGCTTCACCAACAACATTCCGCAGCGCGATGGCGGCACGCATCTGACCGGATTCCGTGCGGCGCTGACCCGTTGCATCAGCAACTACATCGAGCGTTCCGGCATCGGCAAGAACGCCAAGGTCGCGTTTGCCGGCGACGACATGCGCGAAGGCATGATTGCGGTACTGTCGGTAAAGGTACCGGATCCGAAGTTTTCGTCGCAGACCAAGGACAAGCTGGTCTCGTCCGAGGTCAAGGGCATCGTCGAGCAGGTTGTCAACGCCAAGCTCGAAGAGTTCCTGCTTGAGAACCCCGCCGAAGCACGCGCCATTGCCGGCAAGGTAGTCGACGCGGCCCGCGCCCGCGAGGCCGCGCGCAAGGCTCGCGAAATGACCCGCCGCAAAGGTGCGCTCGACATCGCCGGTCTGCCCGGCAAGCTCGCTGACTGCCAGGAAAAAGACCCGGCGCTGTCCGAACTGTTCATCGTCGAGGGTGACTCGGCCGGCGGTTCCGCCAAGCAAGGCCGCAACCGCAAGACCCAGGCGATTCTTCCGCTCAAGGGCAAGATCCTCAACGTCGAGCGGGCCCGTTTCGACAAGATGCTGTCATCGGCCGAAGTGGGCACCCTGATCACCGCACTGGGCTGCGGCATCGGCAAGGACGAGTACAACCCCGACAAACTGCGCTATCACCGCATCATCATCATGACCGACGCGGACGTGGACGGCGCGCACATCCGCACGTTGCTGTTGACGTTCTTCTACCGCCAGATGCCCGAACTCATCGAGCGCGGCTACGTCTACATCGGTCTGCCGCCGCTGTACAAGCTCAAGCAGGGTAAGACGGAGCTCTACCTGAAGGACGATGGCGCCCTGAATCAGTATCTGATCGGC
>JAAFHE010000314.1 GCA_013298265.1 Lysobacterales bacterium
GCTGTCGGCCGATAGTGCGCTGAATCTGCTGATTGTCCACAACGGTACAGACTGCACCGGCTTCGCGCGCACCCTGCACCTGGAGCGAGGCAGTACCGTCGCTGTCGTCGAGGCCTCGTTGACCGACCCGGCCACGGCCGCGCGCGCCGCTGCCGAGATGGCCAGTGCCGCCGGTTTCGTCGAGGTGCGCTGGGGCGCCGCCGCCGGACGCGAATCGCCCGTATGGCGTGTGATCGACGACACAGGCAGCGGCGACGACGCAGCATTGCCGCGTGCGGGCGAGGTACTGCTCGTCACCGGCGGCGGGCGCGGCATCGCCGCCGAATGCGCGCTTGAGATCGCGCAACGCACGGGCTGCAAGCTTGCGCTGGTCGGGCGCTCGGACTATGCGGAGAACACGGAGCTTGCGCGCAATCTGCAACGCTGCGACGCCGCGGGCCTGACCTGGCGCTACTACACCGCCGATGTCGCCGACGCGCAGGCCGTCGCCAACGCGGTCGCCGCAGCACAGCGCGAACTGGGCGTCATCAGCGCCGTGCTGCATGGCGCCGGCATCAACACGCCGCGTCTCGCGGGACAGCTCGATGTCGGCGCGCTGAATCGCACGCTCGGGCCAAAAGGGCCGGGCCTGCGCAATATCCTGCGTGCGCTGGATGCGGCCCCGTTGCGGCTCGTCGTGACGTTCGGCTCGATCATCGCGCGCACCGGTCTTGCCGGAGAAGCCGACTACGCGCTGGCGAACGAGCGCCTGGCACGCGAACTCTCGCTGTTCGCAGCCGCCCATCCGCAGTGCCGCTGCCGCAACCTCGAATGGTCGGTATGGTCGGGCGTCGGCATGGGCGAGCGGCTCGATCGCGTCGATGCGCTGCTGCGGCAAGGCATCACTCCGGTTCCTCCCGAAGCGGGCATTGAGCGCTGCATCGCGCTGTGCCGACGCGCGGATCTGCCCGTCAACGTTGTGGTCGCAGGCCGCTTTGGGAATCCGCCGACCGTGCGTCTGGCGCCAGCGCCACTGCCGTTCCTGCGCTTTCTCGAGCGTGTGCGCCTGCAGGTCCCGGGCGTTGAACTCATCGTCGAGGCCAACCTTTGCACCGACAGCGATCCTTTCCTTGCCGACCACGCCTACGCGGGCGAACGCCTGTTCCCGGCCGTGCTGGGCCTGGAAGCCATGCTGCAGACGGCGTTCGCGCTTGACCTTCGCGATGACGCCCGCAGGCCGCGCTTCGAGAACGTGCGCTTTGATCGTCCCGTCGTGGTGCCCGAGGACCAGTCCGTGACGATCCGCATCGCCGCGTTGCGGCATTCGCCGGGGCATGTCGATGTCGTCCTGCGCAGCGCATCGACGGGATTCCAGGTCGATCATTTCCGGGCGACCTGTCGCTTCGATGCGCAAGTGCTGCCGGCGGAACCGGCTGCGGAATCCGGCGCCCCCCCGGTGCTCGACCCCGCGTCCGACATATACGGACCGCTGCTGCCGCATCTCGGCCGCTTCAGGCGCCTGCGCGGATACCGCCAGCTCAGTGCTGAACAGTGCGTCGCCGATATCGTCAGCGACGCATCGCCGTACTGGTTTGGCCGCGCGCTGCCCGGCGAACTGCTGCTGGGCGATCCCGGCGCCCGCGACGCGGCCATCCATGCGCTGCAGGCCTGCATTCCGCATCAGACCGTGCTGCCGGTTGCCATCGCACGGCTGGACATCGACGCTGCAGCAGCAGCGCCGTCGTGGCGCGTGACGGCCAGTGAACGGTCGCGGGACGCGAGGTCACTGGTGTACGACCTCGTGATCACCGATGCCGATGGCCGCACGCGCGAACGCTGGGACGGGCTCGTGCTGCGCATCGTGCGCGACTGCCCGCCGCCTGTACGCTGGCCGCTCGCATTGCTCGGCCCGTACGTGCAGCGCCGGGTCGCCGCTCTGCTGGGTGCATCGCCGCTGCATGTCGCCGTCGACCGCGGCGAGCGGCAAGGCACGGACCAGGCGACATCACGCCTGCTGGCAGCCGCGATCGGTGTGCCGGTCGCCCTGCATCACCGGCCCGACGGCAAGCCGCTGGTCAGCCATGGCTATCACGTATCGCTGGCCTACTCCGGCGGCGTCGCGCTGGCCGTGGCAGGACGCCGCGCCGTCGGCTGTGATCTCGAACGCGTCGGCGAGCGCTTGCCTACCCACTGGCGCGACCTGCTGGGCCTGGAACGCTGGCGACTGGCCGAACAGCTGGCCGACGAACACGCCGAAGACGTCGACAGCGCCGCGACGCGCGTGTGGACCTCGCTGGAAAGTTTCAAGAAGGCAGGCCTGCCGGTCGACGCGCCGGTGACGCTCGGCGATCGCAGCGCGGACAGCTGGACGCTGCTGCGATGCGGCCGTTTTGCCGCGGCAACGATGGTGGCTGCCGCACAGGGCGTCGACGCACCACTCGCCCTCGCCGTCGCCCTGGAAGAAACGGCGGAGCCCGTCGCGTGAACGCCCCAGCCCGCAGGTCGCGCCGCGCCTACGAACTGCGCCACACGGTTGCGTTTGCCGAAACGAATCTCGTGGGCAACGTCTACTTCACGCGCCACCTCGAATGGCAGGGGCGCTGTCGGGAAATGTTCCTGCGCGACCACTGCCCCGAAGTACTCGACGCGCTGCGCGACGATCTCGCCCTGATCACACTGAGCTGTCACTGCGACTACCTGGCCGAACTCGATGCGTTCGACGACATCATCGTGCGCATGAGTCTCGGCAACGTGGTGCAGAACCGGCTACTGCTCGAGTTCGAATACTGGCGTCAGCGCAACGGGGAGGAATCGCTGGTCGCACGCGGCCACCAGCAACTCGCCGTGATGCGCCGCGACGGCGCGACGCTGACACCGGCGCCGATTCCTGACGGCTTGCGCGCGGCGCTGGCTGCCTACGAGTAACGCTGAGTTTGGCGAGATGTCGCACGGCACCCATGTCAGTCCACCGCTGCAACGGCGTATGACGACACGAAAGCGCGGATGTCCCGCGCTGGGCTCGCGTCATGTTTATGTCCCATCCCTTCAGGCTCGCCGCCGGTTTCGTCGTGTTTTCCCTGCTGCCTTCGCTGGCCGTTGCTCAGCTGGATAGCAGCCTCGATCCGACATTCGGTGATGCGGGCCGCTCGGCGTTTGCCATCGTGTCGCGCGACCCGGTCGACACGCCGGGCGCACTGGACTGGGCGCAGGTCACGCCGTTCAAGGTGCTGCCGCGCGGCGACGGCTCTGCCATCGTCTGGTCGAACGCGGCGACGCCTTATGACCTGCCGATCAGCACGTCCTCGGTTCCGGTTGCGGTGCGCATCCTGGCCAATGGCACGTGGGATACGTCCTGGGGCGCCAGCGGCGGCGGCCGTACCGTTATCTACGTCGGCGAGGACTATTCCTGGCGCGCGAACGACGCCGTGTCCACGCCCGACGGCGGCATGGCGGTGGTCGGCACCATCGACAATCCGGATGGCAGCAGCGACATGGCGGTGTGGAAGTTCACGGCAAATGGACTGGCCGACGCCGGTTTCGGCAACGGCGGGCTGCGCCGCCTGCGCCGCGGCGGCCTTCCATCGGATGCCGGGAAAGCGCTGCATCTCACCGATCTGGATCTGATCGGTACCGGCAACCCGATACCGGATCTGCTGATCGTCGCCGGCAATGTGCGCGACGGCCTCGCCGGTCCACATGGCCTGGGCCTGGTCATCATGGACCTGAACGGAACCCTCTGCCCGTCGTCCTTGCCCGGCTGCGGCACCGTGATCGGCGGCGATGCCGGCCTTTCCTCCGAATGGGGCATGCTGCGCATCGGTACCGACCTGTGCCCAAACGGCGCGGACATCGATGTGGTCGATCTGACCAAGTTCGACGCAGGGGTTTCCGAGGCTATTCCCGTGCTGATCCGCGGCTGCGGCAACACCGCCGTGGTGAAGCACACGGTGATGGGCAACAACGGCGGCAACTGGCGCTGGACCACCAACTTGGCCTATGCCAACAACGGCCGGTCGCTGGTCACCTTCGGTCCGGGGTTCATGGTCGACGGCAACGCGCTCGTGCATGCGCCGGTAGCCGGCCTGCCGCTGGGTGGCGAATCGCTGGTGATTGCCGGCTTCCGCGCACAGCCGGACCGCAGCCAGCCACTGATGATGGCGGCGCGCCTGGACCGGACGTCGTTTACGGCGGTGACCTACGACGCCGATCCGCCGGGCGACCCCTGGCTGAGTCCCGGCGCCTACGCGGATACCCTCCTGGTGCAGCCCGACGGCAAGCTGGTCCTCGGCGGCGGCATGGCGCTCTCGTCCTGGACCTTTGGTGACTCGCTGCTGATGCGGCTCAATGCCGACCTCACACCCGACGGCTCGTTCGGCAACCTGTCCGCGAGCCTGCCGGGCCGGCAGATCTACGGCTATCAGATCGGCGGCTCGGATCGCGACAATCGCATCAACGCCATGGCGCTGACGCCGGACGGCAAACTGCTGGTCGCCGGCTATGCCTATGCGAGCAACGACGGCAACGCCCGCTACGGGTCGGTGATGCGGATGCGGCTGGAGGGCGACCGCATTTTTGCCTATGGCTTCGAACGCCTGCCATGAAGGACACACCGGCGTGGTCGTACAGGCATTGACGACAAATTCGTCGGGGTTTCGAGCGGGATTCATCACCGGCCACGGCTCGACACTCAACCTGCGCGGACAGGTTCCGACGCCCATGCCGTCGACGGCGAGGTCCACGAACAGCGCAAGGAATGGGATGTCGTCGCGTTGACTGGCAATGCCACATGCACGCGTGGTCAACCGAGGTTGTAGACGACCTTCTTCCCGTCCGTGGTGACGTGGCCGCCGCCGATCAGCGCCTCGCACACGTCAGCGCAGCGCTGCTCGTCGAGCTTGTGCCAGGACCTGATGCTGGAGGTCAGCGTCTTCAGCGTGCGCGGACACGCGCTGTTCATGCCGCGCAGGCGATCCAGGATGGACTTGATCATCGCGTCGGATGGTGCGGCGGCCGCTTTGGCCGTTGCCTTCGCGACAGGCTTCGGTGCGGGTTTCGTCGCAGATACCGCCGTTGTCGCTACCGTGGCTTTGGGTGCCGTGGTTTTTTGCGTAGCGGGCCTGGTTACCGGCGGCGGCGCGTGTGCGGACGGCGACGGCTCCGCACCTGGCTCCGCAGCCGCCGCGGTTTCCTGCGCCGCGGTGTTTTTCTGCGGCGCGCGAATCGCCGCGGGATGCGCCGCCGCAGTGCTCGCTTTGTCGGCCGGCGCCGCTTTCGGCGTCACACCAGCTGCCGTGGCGATGGACGCCACGCGACGGCACGCAGTACCCAACCGGTTGAGGTGCTTGACGAGCGGATCGAAGCCGGTGTCTTTCGA
>JAAFHE010000315.1 GCA_013298265.1 Lysobacterales bacterium
GATCGTCCGGCGTGCCCCAACGGCCGGCCGGGATGCGCTCCAGGATGCCGGCGTTGCGCTTTTCGTCAGCGCGCAGCGCGGCGGTGTTGTTGGTGGCCATGTAGCCCGGGGCGATGGCGTTGACGCTGATGCCGTGCGTGGCCCACTCGTTGGCCATCAGCCGCGTGATGCCCATCACGCCGCTCTTGCTGGCGGTGTAGCTGGGCACGCGCACGCCACCCTGGAAGGACAGCATTGAGGCCACGTTGACGATCTTGCCGCCCGTGCCCTGCGCCATGAACTGGCGCGCCACTGCCTGCGAGAAGAAGAACATCGACTTGAGGTTGAGGTCGACGACATCATCCCAGTCCTTCTCGGTGAAGTTGATGGCGTCTTCGCGGCGGATGATGCCGGCGTTGTTGACCAGGATGTCGACGTGCCCTGTCAGGGTCTTGGCCTGCGCTACCAGGCCCTCGATACAGCCGATGTCCGAGAGGTTGGCACGCAGGTCCAGGAAGCGCCGGCCCAGGGCTTCGACCTGCACTCGCGTGTCGGCGGGATCTGTTCGGTTCACGCCCACGATGTCGGCGCCGGCCTGCGCCAGCGCGCACGCCATGCCCTGGCCCAGTCCGGTGTTGCAACCGGTGACGATGGCCACCTTGCCGGCGAGCTGGAAGTTGTCGAGGATCATGGCGCCTGAGGCCTTCAGAGCAGCTGGGTCATGGGCACGTGGTCCATGTCCTTGAAGACCTGGTTCTCGCCCACCATGCCCCAGATGAATGTGTAGGCCTGGGTGCCCACACCGCTGTGCATCGACCAGCTGGGCGAGATCACCGCCTGCTCGTTGCGCACCACCAGGTGGCGCGTCTCGGTGGGCTCGCCCATCATGTGGAAGACCACGCCATCGGCCGGCATGTCGAAGTAGAAGTAGACCTCCATGCGGCGGTCGTGCGTGTGGCACGGCATGGTGTTCCACAGGCTGCCGGGCTCGAGCTGTGTCATGCCCATCAGCAGCTGGCAGGTGGGCAGCACGTCGGGCACGATGAACTTGTGGATCGTGCGCCGGTTGCTGGTCTTGGATTCACCCAGGGTCTCGGGGCTGGCTTCGGCCAGGGTGATCTTCTTGTTGGGATAGTGGGTGTGCGCCGGCGCGCAATTGAAGTACAGCTTGGCCGGATGCGCCGCATCGACGCTCGTGAACTCGAGTTCGCGTGCACCCTGGCCGATGTACAGCGCCTCGCGCGGGCCGACCTCGTAGCGCCGGCCGTCGGCCACCACCACAGCCGCGCCGCCGATGTTGATCAACCCCAACTCGCGGCGTTGCAGGAAGAAGTCGGTGCCGGTGTGCTTGCCCAGTTCGGGCGCGAAGCGAACCGCCTGGTGCACCGGATGTATGCCGCCGATGATGATGCGGTCAATCTGGCTGTAGGTCAGCGTGACCTGCTCGGCCACGAAGAGCTGATCAACCAGGAAGTGGCGGCGCAGGCCTGCGGTGTCGAGCGTGCGCGCGTGCTCGCTGTGAATGGGTTGGCGGATGTGCATCTCGGGTCCTTTCGCGGGAGCTGGCTGCGCAGTCTCAACGGGGAGTGTTAGAAAATCAGCGGCCGTTGTTTAGCAAACACATATCGTATAGTATATGTTTACTCTTTGTCGATCCCGCGACCGAGACTACCCACCAGGCCCAGGAGATGCAAATGACGATTCAGGTAGCCGCTGCCGCCCCAAGCAAGCCGCGCCTGAGTCCGCTGGCCGGGGCAGCCATGGTGATGCTGGTCTCGGCATCGACGGTCGCCAACCCTGCGGCGCTAGCCAACGCCGACTTGTCACGGCGCGTTGACGCACTGATCAGGCGCATGACGCTGGACGAGAAGATCGGCCAGCTCACGCAGATCGGTGCGGACCGGCCAGGGCCGAACAAGGAGACGGCACACGAGCTCATCCGCAGCGGGCGAGCGGGCTCGGTGCTGTGGACGATCAACTCCGAAGACATCCGCAAGATGCAGGAGATAGCGGTCAAGGAGAGCCGGCTGGGCATTCCGCTGCTGTTTGGCTTCGACGTCATCCACGGCTACAAGAACTACTTCCCGGTACCCATCGGCCTGGCATCCAGTTGGGATCCTGCGCTGGTCGAACGCACGGCGGCGATCGCCGCGAAGGAGGCTTCGGTCTCCGGGGTGAACTGGACCTTTGCGCCGATGCTGGACATCGCGCGCGATGCCCGCTGGGGCCGCATGGTCGAGGGCGCTGGCGAGGACACCTTCCTGGGCGTAGCGATGGCGCGGGCGCAGGTTCGCGGCTTCCAGGGCCCGGCGCTGGGCACGCCCGATCGTGTGCTCGCCACCGCCAAGCACTTTGCCGCCTACGGAGCCGCCGACGGGGGGCGCGATTACGACTCGGCCTACGTGCCCGACGTGCAACTGCACAACGTCTACTTCCCGCCGTTCCGAGCCGCGGTCGACGCCGGCGTGGGCACGGTCATGGCAGCCTACATGACGCTGAACGACGTGCCCGCCAGCGGCAGCCGGTGGCTGATGACAGACGTGCTGCGCAAGGACATGGGCTTCAAGGGCTTCGTGATCAGCGATGCCTGGTCGGTGGCCTCGCTCGAGGCCCACAGGTTCGCGCGCGACAGCGCCGAGGCGGCCGAGCGGGGCATCAAGGCCGGTGTCAACATGGACATGGGCAGCAACACCTACCTGACGCGGCTGCCCAGGCTGGTGAAGTTGGGCAAGGTGCCGATGTCGGTGATCGACCAGGCGGTGCGCGAAGTGCTGGCCATCAAGGTGCGGATGGGCCTGTTCGAGCGCCCTTACGCCGACTTGTCGCGCAAGGAGACGGTGTTCAATGACCCCAGCCATCGCGCGGCCACGCGCGAGGCAGCGCAGCGCTCGATCGTGCTGCTGCGCAACGAGGGCGCGCTCTTGCCACTGAAGCCTTCGCTGCAGCGCATCGCGGTGATCGGCCCGATTGCCGACTCCACCGAAGAGATCAAGGGCCCCTGGACTGCAGAGGCCGGCGCCGCGGTGTCGGTGCTCGAGGGCGTGCGCGCGCGATGGCCGCAGGCCACCGTCGAGTTCGTCCGTGGCGGCGACATGCAGCGCGCCTACGCGCTGCCCTGGGACGCACGCGAAGGCAAGCCCGCACCGACGCTGATGGCCGAAGCCGAGATGCGCGCCGAGGAGGCCAAGGCGGTCGAGGCGGCGCGACGGGCCGAGGTCGTCGTGCTGGTGCTGGGCGAACGTGCCGGCATGGCCGGCGAGGCTGCGTCGAGCGCGGCCTTGACCTTGCAGGGCAATCAACAGGCGCTGCTCGAGGCCGTGGTCGCCACCGGACGCCCCGTCGTGCTGTTGCTGCTCAATGGCCGGCCCTTGAACATCACCTGGGCGGCGTCCAAGGTGGCCTCGATCGTCGAGGCCTGGTTCCCTGGAACCGAAGGCGGACATGCCATCGCCGACATCCTGAGCGGTGCCGTCAATCCTTCGGGCAGGCTGCCCGTGACCTGGCCGCGCAGCGCCGGACATGCGCCGCACTACTACAACCACAACACGACCCACGCGCCCGAGGACGAGGGTGTGTTCACCTCGCGGTACGCGGACGTGAGCTCGCTGCCGCTGTATCCCTTCGGTCACGGGCTGAGCTACACGAGCTTCCGGTACGGCCCGCTTGAGCTGGACGGCAAGTCGATCTCGACGCAAAGCAAACTGCGCGTCAGCGTCGATGTCGAGAACACCGGCGCCGTCGCCGGCGACGAGGTGGTGCAGCTGTACATCCACCAGCGCTCCGGCAGCGCGACGCGCGCCGTGCGCGAACTCAAGGGCTTCAAGCGCATCAGACTCAAGCCTGGCGCGCGCGAGCGCGTCAGCTTCACGCTGGGCCGAGACGAACTGCAGTTCTGGAGCGCGGCCAAGCGCGGATGGGTCTTTGAGCCCACCGACTTCGACGTCTGGGTCGGCGGCGACTCCCGGGCAAGCCAACACGCCAACTTCACGGTGACACGCTGAATGAAATCGATCGAATTGCTGCCCCCTGCGCAGCCCACCGCCGACAAGGCACCGGCCCATACATCGCGCGCACTGCCTGCGATGACCTACTCAAGCCCTTTCCCGCAGCAATTCGTCTTCGGGGTTGCCGCGGCGGCCGCGCAGATCGAGGGCGCGGCCTTCTCCGATGGCAAGGGCGAGTCGATCTGGGACCGCTTCAGTCGGGTCCCGGGCAAGGTCCTCGACGGCCACACACTGGACGTGGCCTGCGACCACTACCACCGCTACGAGGAAGACTTCGCGCTGATGGCCTCAATGGGCATCCGCCACTACCGGCTGTCGATTTCCTGGCCGCGCATCTATCCGCATGGCGACGGCGAGCTCAACCCGGCCGGCATCGCGTTCTACCGCCGGCTGTTCGAGAGCATGGCTCGCCATGGCATCACCCCATGGGTCACCATGTTCCACTGGGACCTGCCACAAGCGCTGGAGGACCGCGGAGGCTGGACCTCGCGGGCGACCGTTGATGCGTTCGCGCGCTATGCCGACACGCTGGTGCGCGAATTCGGTGACCTGGTGAGCCACTGGATCACCATGAACGAGATTCGCTGCTTCACCTCGCTGGCCTACGGCCTGGGCACCAAGGCACCCGGCCGCCACGAGCGCGCCGCGGTCGTGAACCAGACCTACCACCACGCGCTGCTGTGCCACGGCCACGGCGTGCGCGCCGTGCGCCAGTACGGCGGGACGCACGCACGCGTCGGCCTGACCGACAACTGCGAGGTCGCCGTGCCGGTGACCGAGACACCGCCGGACATCGAAGCCGCCACCGCCTGGTTCAAACAGCGCAACCAGCACATCCTGGGCGCGATCCACCAGCGTGGCTACGCGCAGACCGACCTCGACAGCATTGGACCCGACGCGCCGCGCGTGGAGCCGGGCGACTTCGAGCTCATCAGCCAAGCCACCGACTACCTGGGCTTGAACATCTACACCGCCACCTACGTGCGCGCCGGCAGCGACGGCGCACCCTACGAGGCCCTGGCCTTGCCGCCGAACTATCCGCGCGCCGACAGCCAGTGGCTCAACCTGGTGCCGCAGGCCATCTACTGGGCCACCCGGATGTGCCACGAGCTGTATGGCCACCAGGCCATCCTGATCACCGAGAACGGCTGCGGCTACGACGACGAAGCGCTCGTCAACGGCGAGGTCATCGATCTGCACCGGCGCGACTACGTGCGCAACCACCTGCGCGAAGTGCACCGGGCGATTGCCGACGGCATCCCGATCGAGGGCTACTTTCTCTGGTCCTTCATCGACAACTTCGAGTGGGAGGACGGCTACCGGCGGCGCTTCGGCATCGTGCACTGC
>JAAFHE010000316.1 GCA_013298265.1 Lysobacterales bacterium
GATTCATGGCAGTCGTGCTCCGTAGTTGCAGTGGACCCGCACCACCGTGCCGGCACCGGGTTCGCTGATCAGTTCGAATTGGCCGCCGGGCAAACTTTCGGCGCGTGTGCGCATATTCGCCAAGCCCATGCCGCTGCTGCTGTCGGCACCGCCGATGCCATTATCGGTGATGGACAGCGCAATCTGCTCGGCCTTGCGATGGAGACGGATTGAGACTCGCGTCGCGCCGCTGTGGCGCAGCACGTTGGCCAGGGCTTCCTCGGCAATGTGCAGTATCGCCTCGCCGAGGACGGCATCGTCGAGGATGGTTTCGTCCAGGTCGAATCCGCGCTGCAGTCCGCTGATGCGCGCCCAGCGCTCGGCCAGATCGCGCAGGCGCGGCGCGAGAAAGCCCCGCGGCGCACGTTCGGTGCGCAGTTCGTCGAGTACATGCACCAGTTGGCGCTGGATGCCACTGATCAGCTCGAAAGAGTCATCCATCCGCATCGCTGCGGCGGCATCGTCGTTGCCGATCAGGCGCCGCGCCGCGCGGATCTGCAGGTTCAGCGCAAAGGCCTTCTGCTTGACCGTGTCGTGAAGATCGCGCGCGATGCGCTGGCGCTCCTGCAGGCTGGCCAGGTCGGTGCGCGACTGCATGAGGCTCTGGAGTTCGCACGCCATGCGGTTCAGGTCGCGCGACAGGCGCCCGAGTTCGTCCGCGGATTCGTCCGGAATCAGGGTCGAGAAATCGCCGGCGCTCCACGATTCGGCAGCATCGGCAATGGTGTTGAGGCGGCGCGTGACCCAGCGCACCATGAAAAACGCCGTCGCTAGGCTGAACACGACGAGATAGACGAAGAGTATCGGCCACTCGAAGCTGTTTTCGTCGGCCAGGTGTTGCCAGGGCAGCGGCAGGCGCAGCTCGGCCAGGACAAATCCGCGCGGAATGCCCTGGCTGTCGCGGATCGTGGCGAGCACACGGCGTACGCGCTCGGCTGATTCCTCGCTGCCGAGTGTCACGGCGTCTTCCTGCCGTGCTTTTTCCCAGGCCTGAGCGGTCGGTGGCGGCGCTGCAGTCCAGCCGCCCTCCGGTGCATTGGCCAGCGCGCGACCGGCAAGATCGTAGACGCCGACAGCCACCGGTGATTTGGACAGCTCCAGCATCACGTAGGAGCTCGGCGCGAGCCCGTCCTGCGGCCGCTCCATGCGCAGCACCAGCGCTTCGGCGCGAGTGGCGAGTTCGATATCGCTTGGCGTCTGCTCGCTGTTCCAGCGACGCCCGATCTCGCTGGCGGCGTCCTGGGTCATCGAAGCCATGCGTCCGGAATCGACGGCCTCGAACAGTTCGTGGAATTCGAAACTCACGATGGTCCACTGGATCAGTGCCAGTGCCGGCACGGACAGCAGCAGATAGAAGAGGGCGAGCTTGAAGGTCAGGCCCTGCAGCACATTGCGACGTTGCGACATGGTGGTTCGACCGCGAAGGGCCTGTCAGTGTGACGGTTGAGCTGCGGCCTCGCCAGGGTCGGATCGGGGTGAGCAGCCGCACAGCAGACGTTCGCGCGGCGGTGATCTTCAGCCGGCGACAGGCGTTACCGCCTGTGCGTCCGGTGTTGGGTTCAGTTGACCGCGTCGGGATCGGAAACCGGGAGGATGTTGGCCTCCTCGGGCCAGTTGTCGACCAGCGTCACGCGTTCGCTGTGCAGCGAGCCGTTGCCGAGGTTGACCACCGCGTGCGCGGTCGACGTGTCGCCGGGCTCGGCCAGCGTGCGGTCCCCGTCAGCGCTGTTGCCGTCGATGGTGACGTCGTTGAGTCGGATGTCGCCGAGGTTGAGCAGTGCCGAGGCGGTCAGTACCGAACCGCGCCGACCGGTCACGGTGTTGCCGGTCAGGCGTGAGCGGCTGAGTTCCATGCGGCCGAAATTCAGCACGATGCCGGCGTCGCGTCTGGCCGAGAGCACGGCGTTATGGCTGATCTCGCTGTCCCAGCCGCGCAGCGTGCCGTAGTTGATCAGGATCGCGTTGGCGCCATCGGCCAGGCTGTCGGTCACGCGCACCCGGTCCAGGTGCAGCACGCCGCGATTGATGATGGCACCCCGCGAGGCTTCGGCGAGGCCGAGGGTTTCCAGCGCGAGTTTGCCGGTGTGTGCCACGCCGATGAGGGCGAACTCCTCGTCCGAATAGCGGCGGATCTCGGCGCCGTTGCCGACAATGGTGATGGAGCTGCGGATCAGCGGAAGGCCGAGCTGCTGCCGGGTATCGCTGGGGCGGCGCACGATGTAGAGGCCGGACGTGGCCAGTTCGATGCGGTCAGGTTCGCGTGTGGACTCGGCGGCGCGGATGGCGGCGATCAGGCCAGCCGTGTCGTGATCCCGGATCGTGAAGGTCGCCGCCGGTGTGGACGTGGAGGCGGCAGCGAGCACAGCGAGGCACAGAAGTCGTGGCGTCATGGGATTCCTCGGAGGTTTGGCTGCGGGTTGCTGGCAACGCTGCTGCAGTGCGATAGAGCCAACGACCTAATCCGGTCCTGGTCCGTCACTTAGCTCACCGGCCTCGCCGGCGGCCGACAGGCGGCACGGAATCGCTGCAGCGATGGTCTGGACTCACTGAGCCGCAGGCGGGTCCGGCTCGGGCGTCGTGCGTCGTCGGGACGCCGGTGCGCAACCTTCACCTCACGAGGGCGACACGGCACAATGCGCGTCCCCTGCCCGGATCGAATCCACATGTCGCGTCGAATCGTTGCCCGCCGTTCCCCCATCCATGGCAACGGCGTGTTCGCCGCCGTCGACATCGCGGCCGGCACGACGCTGATCGAGTACCGCGGCACATTGCTGACCCATGCCCAGGCCGACAAGCGCTATCCGGGCAATGCCGACACCGGCCATACCTTTCTGTTCACGCTCAATGATCGCTATGTCCTCGATGCCAACGAGGGCGGCAACATCGCGCGCTGGATCAACCACAGCTGCGATCCGAACTGCCAGTCGAGCCTGGAGGAAGACGCCGGCGGCAATGCGCGCAAGGATCGTGTGGTCATCGAAGCGCTGCGCGATATCCGTGCCGGCGAGGAACTCTGCTACGACTACGGCATCACGCTCGAGGAACGCCACACGCCGAGGCTCAAGGCGATCTGGGCGTGCCGCTGCGGTGCGCCGCGTTGCACGGGCACCATGCTCAAGCCCAAGCGAAAGCCCGCAGCTGGCCAAGGCTGATCCGGCCCGCGATCGGGCGCGACGCAGAACTGCGCTTGGGCTTGGTAGTTGACCAATAGTCGGTACTATGGGTCCCGTTGCGCACAGCGTCGGAGGCCTGCGCAATGATCGGCTCGATTCATCCTGGAACAGTCCGCTGGGAGCGGGGCGATGCGCATCGAAAAGAGTTTGGTGGTGATTGGCCTCAGTGACGACGACACGGCCCATCTGCGCCTGTTGATACGCAAGGCCGGCGAGCAACTGCTGCAGCGCTGGCGTTGGGGCAGCGAGGAAGGCGCTGATCTCGTCGTCGTCGACACGAATGCATTCGCCGGCCAGATGGCGCGTACGCGCGCACTCGCCGCGGGCATGCGTGTTGCGGTGCTCACCGACGAGGAAGCGGGCTCGACACAGGAGTTGTGCCTGCATCGGCCCCTCAAGCTGCAGAACGTCGTCGACGTGCTCAACCGTGCTGGCGGCGGCCTGCTGCTGATGCCGCAGCTCGAGACCGGCAGCGACGATCTCTATCTCGAGTTTGCGCGCGCACCGTCCAGCAAGCTTGATCCGCCTGACGTGATCGCGCGCATGTTCGACGATGACAACATGGGCGACGCACGCGCGCTGGGCCTGCACAACGACGAGGTGCCGGTCGATCCCGACAGCCTGTTCCGTCGCGATGAACCGGCGCAGAGGCCACGTTTCTCCGTACCGGTGACCCTGGACGACGACACGCGCGTGGAGCGCACGTCTGCCCCGACAGCGCGCAGCGAGGCGCGCGCGTTCGAGAGCCCCGACGGCCTGACGAATCAGGGCTCCGCGCCGGGTCCGAATACCTTGCCGCCGGTCAAGCGCGGCAGCCTGTCGATCGACGGCACCCGGCATCCGCTGCGCGACTATCTGCAGGGACAGTTGCTCGCCGGTCCGTCGCAGATTCGCCTCGACGGCGCGGCAGCATTGACGCTGGATCCGAAGAACCGGACCTTCCACGCGGAAGGCGGCCTGGCCCGGCTCGACGCCTATGTGCGCGCTCCGCTCGTGCAGGGCGACTGGCGCACGTTGACCACGGCGGAATTCAGCCAGGTGCGCGACGCGCACCCGGCCCAGCCGTATCAGAACCTGCTGTGGCTGGAAGCGCTGGCTGGTTCGGGCGGTCGCCTGTCGCCGCAGCTGGATCCGGGCGGCAGCTACAAGCTCAAGCACTGGGTAGAACTCGACCGCGACGTGCACAACCACCAGCGCATCGCGCGCGCGCTAATGCAGCCGGCGCGCCTCAACGAGATCGCCGCCACGGCCAACGTGCCCATGGCCGAGGTGTTCGACGTCGTCAACGCCTATCACGCGATCGGCCTGATCGAATGGGAGTCGCGCGCGTCGCTGCGTGCGCCGGTCAAGACCGAGCGCGAAGGCGGCGGCCTGCTGTCGCGCCTGAAGCGGCCGTTCGGCAAATCCTGAGCCAGCAAAAAATAGCGAGAGGAGTGAGAAATGAGTGAAGGCGAAAGCGCGCCTTGCCTTTACTCTTTTCTCTCTTCTCTTCCCCTTTTTCCTAGCCCGCTCATTCCGGCCTGATCTGCACGTCGCAGCGGACCGAATGGGCAATGAAGCAGTTTGCGTGGGCGCGCTCGTGCAGCGTGCCGATCTCCGCCGCGTCAGGAATCTTCTCGCCGCTGAACTGAGTGCGCGGGTTGAGCACGGCCAGGGTCACGGCGAACTTGCCGTCGGGGTTCTTGTCGAGCGTCGCGACGGCGTCATCGTCGTAGCGGTCGAGCGTGTAGCCACGGTTAGCGCACAGTGCGAGGAAAGTCAGCATGTGACACGACGACAGCGCCGCGAGCAACAGTTCCTCGGGATCGGTCGCGTCGCCGATGCCGCCGTAGCCCGGCGCGGCGGAGTTGGTCAGCTGCTGTCCCCGCTCGAAACGCAGGCGATGCTCGCGCCGGTAGTTGCCGCGTTCGAACGGATCGTCGCCGCGTTGCCAGGCGAGCGCAGTGCGATGCTCGGACATGAGTTCTCCAGTCGTTGTGCAGGCGGGCGCAATGCCGCGGAAACGCCATCATCACCGCGTCGGGGGCTTTGACGAAAGAGGCCGGTTGCGGCAGCGTGTGCGAATGATCCGTTCTTTCAGCAAACCTCCGCCGCGCCGCGCGGCCGCATC
>JAAFHE010000317.1 GCA_013298265.1 Lysobacterales bacterium
TTCCGATCTGCCGGCGCTACCGGCGCATCAGTCATCGTATCCAGCATTCGGTCGGCTCGGTCACCGGAATCGTGGAGGAAGTCGTCGGCGGCCAGCGCGAGGTCAAGGTCTACGGCGGCCGCGGCTATGAGCAGCAGCGCTTCGCCGAGATCAACGACCAGAACCGCCGCCTGAATCTGAAGGTCGCGTCGACCAACGCGCTGTCGACCGCGCTGGTGCAGATCATCGCTGCCTGCGCGCTTGCGGCCGTGGTGTTCTTTGCGACTCGGCCGAGCATGCTCGCCACGATGACCGCCGGCAGCTTCATGGCAACGATTACGGCCATGATCGCGATGCTGCCTTCGCTCAAGCGCCTGACCACGGTACAGGCCATGATGCAGCGCGGCGTGGCCGCGGCGCAGGATCTGTTCGCCATCGTCGATGCCCGCGGCGAAACCGATGCGGGCACGCTGCAGGTGGAGCGTAGCCGCGGAGAGATCGCGTTGCGGCAGGTTTCGTTGCGCTATCCGGGCGCCAGTGCGAATGCGCTGCTCGACATCGACCTGGTCTGTCCGGCGGGCAAGGTCACGGCACTGGTCGGCCGTTCCGGCAGTGGCAAGACCACGCTGGCGAACCTGATCCCGCGCTTCTACGAGCCGGATACGGGCCAGGTGCTGCTCGACGAGCGGCCGTTGACGGAATGGTCGCTGGACAGCTTGCGCAGCCAGATTGCACTGGTCAGTCAACATGTGGTTTTGTTCAATGATTCTATTGCGCGCAATATCGCCTACGGCGCACTCGGCGGCGCATCGCGCGAACGTATCCTCGCCGCGGCCGAGGCCGCCAATGCGCTGGAATTCATCCAGCGCCTGCCCGACGGGCTGGACAGCAAGGTGGGCGAGGGTGGGGCATTGCTCTCGGGTGGACAGCGCCAGCGCATCGCGATCGCGCGCGCGATCCTGAAGAACGCGCCGATCCTGATTCTCGACGAGGCGACCAGCGCGCTGGATACCGAGTCCGAGCGCCTGATCCAGGACGCGCTGGCCCGGCTCATGCGCGAACGCACGACGCTGGTCATCGCCCACCGCCTGAGCACGATCGAGCACGCCGACCAGATCGTCGTGCTGGATCAGGGCCGCATCGTCGAGACCGGTCGCCACGACGAGCTGCTGGTCCAAGGCGGTCACTACGCGGCGCTGCACCGCATGCAGTTCCACGAAGCGGCCGCCTGATGCGCACTTTGGAAAACGGCGTGGTGCGCGCGGCACGGCAATGGGCCGCGCGCGATCGGGTGCCCCGGTGCCTGGTTGGCGGAGGCGAGCCCGTACCTGCGCCGGACTCGCCGACCCGGAAAACCGCCGGGCGGCGGTGGTTCGAGTTGCTGCGATGAACAGCGCGCGGCGCGAGGCGGTCTGGTATCACGGCGCGGACGTGCCGCTGTCCTGGCGCCTGCTTGCGCGGCTCTATGGCGGCGTCACCGCGCTGCGCCGCAGCGCCTATGCGCAGGGCTGGCTGCGCTCGCACGCGGTCGGCAAGCCCGTCGTCGTGGTCGGCAACCTCAGCGTCGGCGGCACCGGCAAGACCCCGCTTACCCTCGCGCTGGTGCGTGCGCTCGGCGCGCGCGGCCTGCGCGCCGGCGTGGTCAGTCGCGGCTACGGCGGCACCGCGAAGGGGCCGTTGCTGCTGGATGCGGCCTCCACACCGCAGCAGGTTGGCGATGAGCCGCTGCTGATCCACACGCGCAGCGGCGCGCCGGTGGCGATCGGCCGTGACCGGGTCGCTGCGGCCCGTCTGCTGCTGGCCAGCGCGCCGATCGACGTGATCCTCGCCGACGACGGCCTGCAGCACTACCGCCTGCGCCGCGACGTGGAGATCTGCGTGATCGACGGAGCGCGCCGCTTCGGCAACCGCCGGCTACTGCCGGCCGGCCCGCTGCGCGAACCGCTATCACGCCTGGATCGCGTCGATTTCCGGGTCTGCAACGGCGGCCTCGCGCGCGCCGACGAAGTACAGCTTCACCTGCGCGACGAGGGCGCCACCGCGCTGCGCGGTGGCGAACACGTCGCCCTGGAAACGTTCGCTCACCAGCGCGTACGCGCGGTCGCCGGCATCGGCAATCCGCAACGCTTCTTCGACAGCCTGCGTGCCTGCCGCATCGAGGTGATCGAGCATGCGTTCGCCGACCACCACCTGTTCCGGCCTGACGATCTGGCGTTCGATGACGGTCTGCCGGTGCTGATGACGGAAAAGGACGCGATCAAGTGCCGCGCATTCGCGCAGACGGACTGGTGGCAGGTGTCGGTGCAGGCCCAGCTACCGGAGCGCTTTCTCGACGTGCTGGCGCATCGCATCCTCGCCGTGTGAGTTGGCGGCGGCCTGGTAGGGCGTCACGCTAGTCCGCATCGGCGTCGCACGCTGATGGCGCCGGTATCGGGTTGCGTGGCGTCGCCCAGGTCCACGGCGCAGTTGAGCTTTGTCGGGGCAGCCCCAATGCTTGCTTCCTTGCGACGGTCCCCCGTGCAAACGCCAGTATGTGGATGTGCCTGGGCTGCTTCGTCCGCCACAATCTGCGGGCGAGTGCTATTGCCCAATTTCACGACCGTCTTCGGAATCCTGCCGTGCTCGACCTGCGCTTCGACAATACCTTCGTCCGCGAATTGCCCGGTGATCCCGAAACCGGCGCGCATCCGCGCCAGGTGCTTGGCGCGCTGCATTCCCGCGTGATGCCGACGCCGGTCGCGGCGCCGCGCGTGCTGGCCTGGTCGCGCGAGACGGCGGAAATGCTCGGCATGGGCGCGGCGGACGTGGAGTCCGCCGCGTTCGCCGATGTCTTCGGCGGCAACCGGCTGCTGCCCGGCATGCAGCCGTACGCGGCCAACTACGGTGGCCATCAGTTCGGCAACTGGGCTGGCCAGCTCGGCGACGGCCGCGCGATTTCGCTCGGCGAGGTCGTCAACGCTGCCGGTCAGCGCTGGGAGCTGCAGCTCAAGGGGGCCGGGCTGACGCCGTATTCGCGCGGCGCTGACGGCCGCGCGGTACTGCGCTCGTCGATACGCGAGTTCCTCTGCAGCGAGGCCATGCATCACCTCGGCGTGCCTACGACGCGTGCACTGTGCCTGATCGGCACCGGTGAAAGCGTCGTCCGCGACATGTTCTACGACGGCAATGCGCGCGCCGAGCCCGGCGCGATCGTCTGCCGTGTTGCTCCGTCCTTTATCCGCTTCGGCAATTTCGAACTGCCGGCGTCGCGCGGCGATACGGCACTGCTGCGCCAGCTCGCGGATTTCACGATACGGCGCGACTTCACCGACATCGCCGCGCGGCATGCGCCCGGCAGCGAGGCGCTGTACGCGGCCTGGTTCGGCGAAGTCTGCGTGCGCACTGCGCATCTGGTCGCGCACTGGATGCGCGTGGGGTTCGTCCACGGGGTCATGAACACCGACAACCTGTCGATACTCGGACTGACGATCGACTACGGCCCCTATGGCTGGATCGATAATTTCGATCCGGACTGGACGCCGAACACGACCGACCGGGAACGGCGCCGCTACCGCTTCGGGCAACAAGTACAGATTGCGTACTGGAACCTCGGTCGCCTGGCCGGCGCGATTGCGCCGCTGTTCGCCGACCACGGCCCGCTGCACGCAGGCCTGCAGCGCTATGTCGATACCGTTGTCGATGCCGATCGCGCCCACATCGCCGCGAAGCTCGGCCTGCTCGACTGCAGCGACGACGACGTTGCGCTGATGCAAGCCTTGCATACGTTGCTGCAGGAGAATGAGGTCGACATGACGTTGTTCTTCCGCCAGCTCGCCGATGTCGATGCGTCGAGCGGTGACCGGACGCCGCTACGCGAGTCGTTCTACCACGAGGAAAAGTACGCGGCCTCGCAGGCGGCATTCGCGGCTTGGCTGCAGCACTACGCGCAGCGGCTTGCGCAGGACGGCCTGCCGCCGGCGCAGCGGCGCGCGCGCATGAACAGCGCGAATCCGCGCTACGTGCTGCGCAATTATCTGGCGCAGCAGGCGATCGATCGCGCAGAGCAGGGCGATCTCGCCGGTGTGCATGACCTGCTCGACGTGCTGCGCCGCCCGTATGAGGACCAGCCCGGCCGCGAGGCCTTTGCGCAACGTCGCCCCGACTGGGCGCGGTCGCGTGCGGGGTGTTCGATGTTGTCGTGCAGTTCGTGATTTCGACGAAGCAGTTCCGCGGTGCTTGGTACTCCGCTTCGGCATATCGGCTTGTGTGTCGCGTATAGGTGATGTTGCATTGCAACAACGGCGTCATGCGATGCAGATAACCTGCACCATGCGGCCCATCGCGCACGTTCTCGTCGTTTTATCGTCACAGTGACGCATTGCAGTTGGGTGAAAACAGCCCCGGTCATCGTTTCGCAGCACGTACTGCAATATTTTCGTAACGATCCCGACATACCCTGCGCGCCTCACCACGCTAACGGGCTTTTAACCATGAAACTGCGTACCCAGCGTCTTCTCGCTCTCGCCGTCGCTGCGGCGCTGGCCGGGACCGCCCAGGCCGAAATCGCTATCGACGTGATCAACGGCAGCGAAGTCAGTCTGGAAGGCCTGATGCAGGCTGACGGCAACTGGTTCGACAACGACTTCGCCGATCTCAATGCGGCGACGCCCGCCGGCAACGATGGCAAGGACAGCGAGTTCGACATGCGCCGCGCCGAAGTCATCCTCAAGGGCAAGGGCGGTCGCTTCGACTGGACCGCGGGCTACGACGGCAAGGCCAACAAGTGGCTGGATGCCAACATCAAGTGGAAGCTTGGCACCAACTACGTGATGGCCGGCCAGTACAAGCAGCCCAACAGCCTGGAAGAGCTGACCAGCACACGCCACAACGATTTCATTTCCAAGGCCATGGTCACCAACCTGTTCGGCGTCGCCCGCCGCGTCGGTGTTGCCTACGGCGATGACGGTACGAACTTCGGCTATCAGATCAGCATGTTCGGCCGTGAGCTGACGCGCAACCTCAATCAGGGCCAAGGCTTCGGCGGCCGCGTCTACTTCGCGCCGATGGCCGAGACCGGCAACATTCTCCACTTTGGTCTTTCCGCGGTCGACTACGACACCGACGCTGATACCGCGCGACCGCGCGTGCGTCCGGACGCCGACCAGGCTACCGTGCGCCTGATCGACACCGGCAACATCCTCAATGCCGACCGCCAGCGCACCATCGGCCTCGAAGGACTCTGGGTCGGCGGTCCGATCAAGGTGCAGGGCGAGTACATGCGCTCGCGCATCTCGCGCACCGAAGCGACGACGGCGCCCGACTGGACCGGCGATAGCTGGTATCTCTACGGCGTGTGGAACC
>JAAFHE010000318.1 GCA_013298265.1 Lysobacterales bacterium
GCTCGGCCTTGTCGGCATCGGGCAGATTGCCCGCTGGCTTGTCGACGCGTCGGTGCCGATGGCGGCCTTCGACGGTATCTGCCGAATCGGCCCATTCACCCTGCACCCATTCGAGATACGCCAGGCGCGGGCAGTAGACATGCTCGTTGAGCATGCGCACGGGAATCGGCGGCTGGTCGCCGCTGAGTTCCGGAAACGGCAGTTCGAGTTCGCTTTGCTTGGGTTCCATGAGCGGCACCTCAAAAGCGTCATTGCTCTTAATGTATAAAGTAACAAATAAACAACGCTTTATTCGCTGGGGTGATGCTCTTGTCTGCTGCTTCAGCGGGCGGAGCGGCGCGGCGGCAATTCCGCTTCGGGGGCGCGAAACACCGCGTAGCCTTGCCCGAATTCCGAGCGGCGGGATCGATAGACGGCGGCGATCCCTTCACGCCGCCGCGCGCCGCCGGCGGCTGACCAGCGTCGCGTCTGCAGCAGTGAGCGCAGCTCGTCGAGACTGACGGAGGCCGTGAATACCGGCCACGAGAAGTAGCGCTCGCCATCGATACGCTCGAAACCCGTGGTCCGTTCGCGGCCGCGTTCGCTGACCGGTGGAAACAGCGGCAGCGCCCACAGGCCGAGCAGCACGGCACCGGGAATGCAGCACGGCTTTTCGGAGGTCGGAGCGCGATGTCGCAGTGCATACAGGCGCTCCGTACCGGGATCCCAGCCGAGGCTGTGCGCACGCGTGCCGTAGCGCCACGGGCCGAGCAGTGCTTCGTCAAATACCTTCGGGCCCCGTGCGCGACATTGCGACAGTATGTCCCTGACACCACCGAGAAATGACTGTTGGCCGGAGACCATGTAGAACGCCGAGGGCTTGATCTGCTGCTTGGAGCCGTCGATCGCGCCGTCGGCGGCAAAGGCGCAAAGAAACGAAGAAAGATCGTGATCGTTGCACGCCAGAGCTTCATCCAGCGATTGCCGGTACTGCCTGGACGGTACGCGCACATCGACCGCCCAACCCAGCATCCGGTCGAACGCCGGTGATTTTGTCCACTCGGATAAATGCTCGATCAGCGCCTGCGTTGTCGTGTAGCGCGCGGAGGCGAGCACGGCGATCCAGTCGTCGGCAAGCTCGAAGCGCAGCCGTGCCGTCGGATCCGTCGCGGCGACGAGACGCAGCAGGCCGAAGCTGGCGAGCGCGCCGAGCGAATGTGACCCGAGCAGCGCTGTGCAGGATAGTTCAGCCATCGGCGCCTCCGTCGAGCTCGTCGCGCGACTGCAGATGATCGGCCAAGCGCAGCACGGCCTCGAGATAAGCGAGGCCCCAGGGCCCGTAACGGCGTGTCAGGCGCCAGAAGCGATCCGGCCAGCCGGACCCGAGCGCGCCGAGCTTCGGAGTGCCGTCGAATTCGTAGGTCCGGCCCTCGTGCGCAACGGTGAAGCGAGTGCCATCGTCAGGCCGGTCGGGCATGAGCGCGCGGCCGCGGCCATGATGCGTGCCGATCAGGTAAAGCGCGAGTTCTTCGTCGGCGGTGCCTGCGAGCACGGCCGGGTTTGCCACGGCGAGGGCGACGGAGTATGCCTCGTGCCGCTCGGGGCGCTCGCTGCGGAAGCCGCCGTTCCGGCGCAGGCCCTTGGCAAGCAGTTGACCGGCGGTAGCCGCGTCGTCACCGGTCCTCAGCAGCCGCTGGAAACGGGGATCCGCCTTGCCCAGGTCGTGGCCTTGTCCTGCCGCACGCAACAGATCGCAGAGATCCGGTCCGAGTCCGAGCGAGACGCCGAGATCGCGAGCGCGGCGACCGACGCCGTCGCTGTGTGCCGACAGCGTGACGACGACGGTGCGGCTGGACGACAGGTCTTCGTCAGACAGATCCACCGGTCCCGCTGCGCCGGTGCGCAGCACCAGTGCGTAGTAGGTGCCGTCGTGGCGGGTGAGAATTTCCGCGACGGCATCGTCGAGCCAGGGCGCAATGGCATCTGGCGGAAGTTCGGCACGTAGCTGCTGGCGCAATTCCGCGGCGGTCGCCTGCTCCGCGGCTGCGGTACGCAGCCTGCTACAGGCCTCCCTAGCCGCGGCTTCGTCGAGCGTGCCGCTGGCAGCGAGAAGGTCCGGCGTCACGACGGCGATGGATTCGCTTTTCATCTCCGCGCGGGCTTGCATCGTGAAATCGTCGACGCGTGTCGTAGCGCCCGGTGCATAGCCGAAGCGATCGCATCCGCCGTAGGCGACCGGCGCGATGATCGTGTCGCCGGGCCGCAGGCGCATCGCATCGACGGCTTTCCATTCATTGTCGCGTTCGCGCCGCCAGACACGACGCGAGTGAGCGCGCTTCTCGACGGGTTTTCCGCCGGTGTCGTCGACGTCGGTATTCGCGCCTTCGATGTCGACGAGCGGCGAATCGGCGGTGGCGCGGTGCAGCCATGCCTTGACACAGCCGATCGGCAGCGCCAGTGCTTCCAGGCTCTGTGGCGGCCGCAACGCGAGCAGCCGACCGACGAGCGCGGCTTCCTCGGTGTCGATCTGCTCGCCCGTGTCGTCGAGCGGAATATCGGAACGCCAGACGATCTGGATGTCTGCCGGAGACGTATTCAGTCCGTGCAACAGCGCCGGGACGTCGGGATCGTACTGGGGCGGCGGCGATGTCTGGCACAGCAGTTCGACGTGCATCGGTGTCAGGCGCAGGCGGTCGCGGGGCGGCGGGTTGAGCTCGGCAAGGTCGGTTTCGGCCAACGCCGCTTCCATCGCGGCGATCGAGAAATCGACCTGCATGCCGTCGCCGTCGTTCGTTGCTGCGCCGCCGAGCCACTGCCAGGTCTTTGCGAGGGCAGGGCCATAGACCGGATCGGCCTCGGATTCGCCGCCACCGACGATGACCGCGGTGGCCCTGCGCAGGTTGCCGAGGCGGTCTAGCCGGCCGAAGCGCTGTCGCAGCGCCGCGAGCGATGCGCATTCGGTGACCAGGCCGGTGAAATCGAGATCGGCACCGACCTCGAGTGTCTGTGTTGCGACGACGATGATCGGACGGTCATGCGCCTGCGGTTCGCGCCCGGCCGCGCAGCGCGCGATCAGTCGCGTGGAGATGCTGTCGCGCGCGAGTGGCCGGTTGCGGCCGGTCGCGAGTTCGATCTCGCAGCTATCGGCGTGCAGGCGCGCGAGCTGTTCATAGACCTGCCGCGCGGTCGCTACGCGGTTGACGATCACTGCCAGCGCAGGTGCCGGACGGGAGGGCCCTGCGAGCATCCCGGATGCCGCATTGACGAGCGCCTTGACGCGGTCGGCCGGTTTCGCGCCAGCCTCGACCACCTGCGCCGGCTTGGGTGCCGTGCGGCGGCGTTCGATCGGTGGATTGGCTAGGTCGTCGGCGTCGAGCCGGAAACGCTCGCCGTCGGCATGTGCCGTCGCGCTCAGTGGGACGACGATGACCGGATGCATCGGGCCGGGCGGAGATTCCGCGCGCGCCTGCTCGCGCCGGATCGCGGCGATGGTCTCGACGAACGGCACACTGAGGTGGGCCTCGTCGAGCAGTATCAGCGTGTCGTGGCCGAGCAGTCCCGCATGCAGCGGATGCGAGTATTCGCTCAGGCCGTATCCGCGGAACAGCAGGCGCGAGCCGATCTGGTCGATCGTCGAGCTGATGATCATGGGCTGGCAGGGGTGGTAGGCGAAACCGCGTTCGCGCGGCATGCCGCCCCGCAGCTTCAGGCAATGCAGCGCGGTATCGCCGCCGAGCGTCGACAGTGCGGTGGCGACGGTGCGGACGGCCGGGTCCGTCGACTCGTCGAGCGCCTTGCGCAGGACTTGCGCGCGCTTGTCGGCACTGTCGACGATGATGCGACGGTCGACCGCAAACACGATGCGGCGAGCGGCGAGCCATGGGGTACCGGCCGCAGCGCAACAGGCCAGGTGAAACACTGCGATGTCGATGCACGCCGTCTTGCCGCTCGCGGTCGGCAGGTCGACGAGGCCGGGCCAGCGGTGCGTCTGCCGCAACGTGCGCGCGAGACGCGACTGCCACGGTAGCGGCGGCACTCCGTGCACGGCTTCGAAGAAGCGGTCGAAGTCGAGTTCAGCCATGGCCAGGGCGCATCAGCGGCAGGCACAGGCCGAGCCCGGCGAAACGCCCCGCACCGATCAGCAGCGGGCCGCGCACCGGTTCGGCGAAGCGCAGCCAGACGTGGCGCCGGCTGCGGTTGCGCGTCTGTGCGGCCTGGCCATGGAAGTCGAACGCGCGCGGAACGCCTTTGATGGCCGATAGCGCGCCGGTGCGAACCTCGACGGGCCGGGGCAGGCCGATGCGTTCGCAGCTATCGGCGATGATGGTTTCCTCGCTCGGCCCGTTTTTCTTCGGATGGCGATCGAGCACGACGGGCGTGAGGCTTGCCCAGGCGGCCGACGGATGCGTGTAGCGCGAGAAGCGCAGCGTTTTCAGCTCATCGTGCGCGCTGTCGATGAGGCGCAGCCTGATCGCGCCCAGCGGACCAAGATGGAGATTCCACGGCGACTCGATGGCGAGACGAAGGCGGCGGATCGAAGCCTCGTCGATGCTACAGGGCAGGATCAGCGCGCTGCCCTTTATCGAACCGTCGGCGTGAGGGGCATCGACGAACGCGAGCGGAGCAAACGCCAGGTGCGGCGCTTTGGTGACACTGCCATCGGCGTCGTGACCGGAGAGGCTGGGTGGCACCGCATCCTGCAAGCGCGACAGCACTGCGTCGCGCAGACGCTGCATCAGTGGCAATGTGGAATCGAGCGACAGGCGCGGACCGGCGTCGAAGGCCAGCACGAAGGCTCGCCGGGCAAACACGTTGTCATCGGCCGGCCCGCTCGCCGCGTAGACCTGGATCCGGCCCAGCGGCGGCTGCGCGCTTGCATCGGCCTGGCGCAGACTATGCACTTGTTGCAAACGTGCCAGGCGTCCGGGGCCGGGTATACGCAGCGCGAGTTCGCCGTCGTCGTCCGGTACCCATGTCGGCAAGGCGGGTTCCTCGCGCAGGTGCGCGCGAACCGGCGAACTGCTGTGGCCGAGGTAGGTCAGGTGGCGGACGATTTCGCTCAGTGCCGCGCGATGCGCGGCTAGGCCTTCGGCGCCTGGCCACTGGTACGTAACGACCGGATCGGCCGGGACAACGGACGGGAAGAAGCGCTCCTGCCGATTGCGGCGCTCGAGCGGATGCCGTGGATCAGTCCTGCCCTTGTCCGTCTTGATCGGTTCGTCGTTGACCGGTACCCAGTGGCTGTGTACCTGTCGATGACTGGGGTCGGCGTCAGCGCATATCTGCGGTGCCGGAAGCGATTCCAG
>JAAFHE010000319.1 GCA_013298265.1 Lysobacterales bacterium
GGATTGAAATCCGCCGGCAGGCGCAGCGCGCGCTGACGCTGCTGCGAATCGAGTCCGTCGAGCCGGTAGACGGGCGACGAGCGCAGCCGGTACTGGGTGAGCTTGGTCAAGGGACTCGCCGCCGAGAGGGTGTAGTCCTCGTCGCGCGTCTGGTTGACGGTATCGCTGGTCGGCAGATCCAGCGCGTACAGCCAGCGCTGCTGGCTGGGTTCCAGGGTGACTTCGTAGGCGATCTCGGGCGCTAGCGCCTGCAGCGGCTGCTGATCCGGCCGCAGGATCATTCCGCCGGCGCGCGACCAGGTGCGACCGTCGTAGCGCCACAGCACGACGCCGCGCCAGTAGCGTTGCGCCGGTGGCGGTGCGGCGCCGCTGTCGAAGCTGACGCGGAAGGCCGCGCTGTCGTCGAGAAACAGCTCGCCCATGGTGCCGGGCGACATGGAATCGCTGAGGCCGGTCTTGCCCTGCTGCGCGGTCTGGGTCGCCCACAATGGCGAGGAGAGTCGCGGCAGGAACAGGAACACCAGCAGGGCCAGCGGCACCGCGGCGAGCAGGTTGAACAGCACGGATCGGCTTTCCCGGCCGATGCCATGCAGCAACGGCAGCGCCGCGTCGTTGCCGTCGGGCTCGAGCGCGCGCAGGTTCAGCAGCAGGGGGATCACGCCGAGGGCGACGCAGACCGTGGTCAGCAGATCCTGCTCGAACAGCAGCGCAGCCATCAGAACGAAACTGGCGAAGGTCACCACCGCGCGCGCATCACGTGGCGATTCACTCTCGGCCAGTTTGAGCACCAGCATGCCCACCGAGAACACACTGCCCGGATCCAGGCCGAAAATGTTGCCGTATTGCAGGTATACAACGACCGGCAGGGCGAGGGTCAGCGGTAGCCGCAGCAATGCCGGCGGCTTGCCCCAGCCGGGACGCACGCGCCGCTGCAGCCAGCGGGCGCCGATCAGTCCGGTCAGGGCGAGCGTGAGCCAGAAGGGGAAATGTGGCGCATGCAACAAAGTCGCATACAACACGGTCAGCGCGGTGAAGTCGAACTGGCGCCGGGTCAGCGACATCACAACAACGCCAGTTCACGCAGGCAGCGCCGCGCGTGCGTGCTGCCGACGTCCGGCCCGATGCGCTGTCCCGGCAACAACAGGGTGTAGCGCGAGCGGCGCTCCTCGGCCATCAGCACCCAGCGGGTCAGCCGCGCAATGCGTGCCTCGAGGTCCAGTGCAGGCATGGCATTGAAGTCGAGCACGAATTCCTGCCCGGTCAGCTGTTCGGGTTCGCGCACCAGCAGCCGATCATGGCGGGCGCTGGCCTTCCAGGCGATCAGCCGGCGCGGGTCGCTGGCGCGGTATTCGCGCAGTGCGCCGAATTCCTCTCCCTGCGGCTGCACGACGCTGCGCTGCGCCTCGCGGCTGCCGAGCGGTAGCGGTACGGCGCTGGCCTCCGGACGCGGATAGACCAGTACCTCGATGCGCGGATTGAGCCAGCTCCACGCGCGGAACAGGCCGTAGGGCCAGCGAGTCCATACACGTATGCGCGGCAGGGTCAGGAGGCCGCGGCGCTCGGTCGGCAGCGCGAGGACGGCTCGCAACGGTTCATGGGCCTGCGTCGCGAGAATGCGGCCTGCCGTGCCGATGTCGATGCGCAGGCCGACGCGCGCGCGGGCATCGGGTGCAAACCCCAGCTCCAGCGCGAGCACATCGCCCGCATGGCAGGGGGAGGACTGCACACTGGTCAGGCAAAGTCCGTCCAGCGTGCGAAAGGCGATCAGCATGCTGATCACGCTGACGGATCCGAGCAGCGCCGTCAGCAGCAAGGCCGGGTTGTTGTAATAGTTCAGTGCGCCGACGCTCATGATCATCAGCATCGCGGCGAAGACCAGGCCAAACACGGTCGGCAGCACATAGATGCGGCGCCGGTCGAGCCGGATCGGCAGCGCTTCGCGTGCGCGCAGCCGGGTCAACGCCGGCAGCCGTTTCTCGGCGCGTGCGAGAAGGCGCAGCCAGAGCTCCTCGAGAGCGCGGCGCGGCCTCAACGCACGGCCACGCCGGCCAGAAGCTCGCGCGTGACCGCGACGCGGTCGCGGTTGCCGCCGCTGCCGAGGGTCAGCCGATGCGCCGTCACCGGCACGAACACGGCCTGCAGGTCTTCCGGCAGGACGAAGGTACGGCCGTTGAGCAGCGCCTGCGCCCGGGCTGCGGCGAGCAGGGCGAGCCCCGCTCGCGGCGACAGGCCAACGTGGATGTCGGCGTGGTTGCGCGTCGCGCCGATCAGCGCCTGCAGGTAGTCGATCAGGGCCGGACTCGCGATGATGCCGTTCACCCGCTGGCGCAGCGCGTGGATATCGACCGTACCCATGCACGGGCTCAGCGTCGCGATCAGTTCCTGCCGGTTGGCCGAGGTCAACAGCTCGCGTTCCGCCTCGCGGCTCGGGTAGTCGAGGCTGATGCGCAGCATGAAGCGGTCGAGTTGGGAATCCGGCAGCGGGTAGGTGCCGGCCAGGTCGAGTGGATTCTGCGTGGCGACGACGAAGAACGGCGTTGGCAGTGGATGGCTGCGACCGTCGACGGTGACCTGCTGCTCGGCCATGGCTTCGAGCAGGGCGCTCTGCGTCTTGGGGGTCGCGCGATTGATTTCGTCCGCCAGCACGAGCTGCGCAAACAGCGGACCAGCATGGAATTCGAAGCGATTGCTGTCGCGCTCGAATATGCTCACGCCGATGATGTCCGACGGGAGCAGATCGCTGATGAACTGCACACGCTGGAAGCTCAGGTCCAGGGTCGCTGCAAGTGCGTGGGCCAGCGTGGTCTTGCCGACGCCGGGCAGGTCTTCGATGAGCAGATGGCCGCCGGCGAGCAGGCTGACGAAGGCAAGGTTCACCTGCGCGGCCTTGCCCAGCAGCACGCCGTTGACCTGTGCGACGGCGCGATCAAGCCGCGCGCGCAGCTCGGCCGGCAGGTCGGTAGGGGTATCGGGGGTCATAGCAGTCATGAGTAGGCCGGCAAAGGATGCGCAGTGCATCGTGAAGCGAGTGTAGCCAGCACGATGATGCCAGCGCGACGTGCCTTGACCGTATTCGGCGTGATCTGGTTCGCGCTGCAGATGGTCAAGATCTATGTCGCCGCGACGCTCGCGCCGTTCGGCGACGAGGCGTTCTACTGGCAGGAGAGCCGCGCGCTGGCCTGGTCGTATACCGACGTGCCGGCGGCGACGGCCCTGCTGATACGGTTGGGCGAAACCCTGTTCGGTCATTCGCTGCTGGGCATGCGCAGCCTGTTCCTGCTGCTGGGGGCTGCGATACCACTGCTGCTGTGGTCCTGCGCGCGGCGCGAGTTCGGCATGCGCGCGGCGTGCTGGGCCGCGACCGGATGGCTGCTGGTTCCGCTGGGCGGAAGTCTTGGCGTGATGGCGCTGCCCGACGTGCCGCTCACGTTCGCCGCGCTGCTCATGCTCTGCGGATTGCTGCGTGCCGTGCAGGACGACGCGCGCGGCTGGACGCTGCTGGGTACGGGCCTCGCCCTGGCCTGGTTGGCGCACTATCGCGCGGCGCTGCTGATGCCGGGCGGTCTGGCCCTGCTGCTGTTCAGTCCCTACGGCCGGCGCCTGTGGAACCGGGCGGGACTCTGGTTCGCGCTGGGAGTCGGCACGCTCGGGTTGTTGCCGTTGCTGCTGTTCAATCACGCGCAGAATTGGGCGGGACTGAGCTTTCAGGTGATCGACCGCCATCCGTGGCAGTTCCATGCCGATGGTCTGGCCCAGCCGCTGGAACAGGCCCTCGTGGTGACTCCGCTGCTGTACGTGTTGCTGCTCTGGGCGCTGTGGCGCAGCTGGCGCGCGCGGGCATCCTCGGCGGTGGCCGCGGTGCTGGCCTGGGCGGGGCTCAGCGTCGTGCTCGGCTATTTCCTGTTTGGGCTGTTCGGCGACGATCTGCGTTTCCGCGTGCACTGGCCCTTGCCCGCCTACCTGGCGGCGCTGCTCGCGCTGGGTGGATGGGTCACGTCAGGGCGCGGTTCGCGCGCCGGGCTGCTGGCCGCCTATGCACTGGCCGGGCTCGGCACGCTGGGCGTACTGCTTTATCTGGTGGCGGCTGCGCATCCGGCCGGGGCTCAGCGACTCGCCGGCTACAAGATGTTTCCCTACAACTTCGTCGGCTGGAACGAAGTCGCGGCGCAGACACGCGTACTGCTCCAGGCGTACGGTGCAGACCCGCCTTTGCTGGTCGCGGACAATTTTCTGCTCGGCGCCGAGCTCGATTTTCAGTTCGACGGCCAGATGCCGCCGTATTCGCTGGATCACCCGCGCAACGTCAAGCACGGCCGCGCGCCGCAGCTCGCCTTGTGGCGGCGCGACGAGCGCGGCCTGCGCGAACGCGAGGCGGGTCGCCGCGTATTGCTCGTGGTCGAGCGGACGACCGGCAGTGAACGCGAACGCCTGGCCTGGCAGCAGTCCCTGTGCCGGCGTGTTGCCGCGTTGCGGCTGCTGCACGAAGTGCGCCTGTTCGACGGGCGCAAGGTTTTCGCCTGGTATGAGGGGCGCGTTCCGGGTATTGACGAGCCGCCCGACTGCGACGGCGAAACCGGTGCCAACAAGTCCGAGCCGTGAACGGCCCCCTGTCCTCCTGTCAGCTCGCTTCGTCCAGCGCCAGCACGTCGATGCCGGCACGCCGCAGCAGCCGGCACAGCGCGATCATCGGCAGGCCGATCAGTGCGCTGGGATCATCACTCGCGATGCGTTCGAACAAGGCAATGCCCAGACCTTCGGACTTGAAGCTGCCGGCGCAGTCCAGCGGCTGCTCGCGCTTTATGTAGCGCGCGATATCGGCAGCCTCGAGTTCGCGGAACTGCACTTCGGTAAGGTCGACCTCGGCATGGACTTGCGAGGGTGCGACTCGCGTGTCGAGCACGCACAGCGCCGTATGAAACTGCACCTGTCGTCCGCTGCACGCGGTCAGCTGGGCGCGGGCACGTTCGGCACTTCCGGGCTTGCCGAGGATCTTGTCGTCGAGCGAGGCGACCTGGTCCGAGCCGATCACCACCGCGCCGGGATGGCGCTGCGCGACTGCTTCCGCCTTGGCCCGGGCGAGGCGGGCGGCAAGAGCGGGCGGCGCTTCCCCGGGTTGGCGGCTCTCGTCGACGTCCTGTGCGGCCTGGCGGAAATGCGGGGTGAGACGGCGCAGGAGTTCGGCGCGATAGCGCGAGGTCGAGCCGAGTACGAGGTCGATGCGACCGGTGGCGTCCGTCGCACTCATCGCGCCCGTGCCTCGCGCAGCGCCTGGGTG
>JAAFHE010000032.1 GCA_013298265.1 Lysobacterales bacterium
GCCGTTGCCGATACCACGTTCGGTGATCTGCTCGCCCAGCCACATGAGAAACATCGTGCCCGCGGTCAAACCAACCACCGCGGCGAAAACGAAGCCAGGCCCGGGGTTGTAGACCACCCCTGCCTGCCCGGACAACGCTACAGAAACACCGAAAGCCTGAAACGCTGCCAAGCCCAGCGCACCGTAGCGCGTGTACTTGGTAATCGTACGACGACCCGACTCGCCTTCCTTGCGCAACTGCGCCAGGCTGGGAACGACAGTCGTGAACAATTGCACGATGATCGACGCCGAGATGTACGGCACTACATTCAGGGCAAAGATCGACATACGTTCCAGCGCACCGCCGGAAAACATGTTGAACATGTCCAGGATGCCGCCCTGCTGCTCGATCAGGCGGGTCATGGCTTCAGGATTGACGCCTGGAACCGGAATGAAGGTACCAAGGCGGTAGACGATCAACGCGCCGATCACAAACAGGATGCGCTGCTTGATCTCGGCGAACTTACCGAGCGAAGCGATCGCATTGGCCTGGTTGGCTGCCATGGAATTACTCCGTGCTACCGCCGGCTGCCTCGATCGCGGCCTTGGCTCCGGCAGTAACCGCCAGACCCTTCAGCTTGACCGCGCGCTTGATGTCGCCTTTCTTCACGATCTTGGCGTGCTTGGCGCGGGCCTCAACGAGACCAGCAGCGCGCAGCACTTCGAAATCGATCACATCGACGTTGAGCGAATCCAGCTTGTACAGCAGTACCTCGCTGACTTCGTGAGCCGTCTTCGAGCGGAAGCCGACCTTGGGCAGACGGCGCTGCAGAGGCATCTGGCCGCCTTCGAAACCGGCCTTGACCTTGCCTTTTCCGCTGCGGGCGAACTGACCCTTGTGACCACGGCCAGCCGTCTTGCCGAGACCGGAACCGATACCGCGGCCTACGCGAACGCGATCCTTGCGGGCACCGACGGCAGGCTTGAGCGTATTGAGACGCATGATGTACTCCGAATTCCTAAAGGGCTCAGGCCTGGTTTTCCACGGCTACCAGGTAGTAGACCGTGTTGATGAGGCCACGCACCTGCGGGCTGTCCTTCAGTTCGCGCACATCGTTGATCTTGCTCAGGCCCAGGGCCTTCACGCTCAAACGATGCCGCGCCTGTACGCCGCGCAGGCCTTTCACAAGGCGCACGCGCACGGTCTTTTCAGTGTTATTCGCCATTACCAGTCACCTCAGCAACGCTCTTGCCACGCTTGGCGGCGATGCGATCCGGCGAGGCCATCGCCATCAGACCCTTGATCGTCGCGCGGACGAGATTGATCGGGTTGCGCGAACCGACGGCCTTCGCAAGCACGTTCTTCACGCCGACCACTTCCAGCACGGCGCGCATCGCGCCGCCGGCAATCACGCCGGTACCGGCCGATGCCGGCTGCATGTACACCTTGGCGGCGCCGTGGTTCGCCTTGACGGCATGCCACAGCGTACCGTCATTGAGCTTGACGTTGGCCATGTTGCGGCGCGCGCGCTCCATCGCCTTCTGGATGGCGACCGGCACTTCACGCGCCTTGCCATAACCGAAGCCGACCTTGCCATCGCCGTCGCCGACGACCGTCAATGCGGTGAAGCTCATCTGCCGACCGCCCTTGACCGTCTTGGCCACGCGGTTCACGGCGATCAGCTTTTCCAGCATGCCGTCGCTATTTTCACGTTCGTTAGAAGACATAGTGCACCTTGGTGGTCTCGACGGAGCGAGACACGCTGCTTACGGCCTGGGCCGCTTGGAGTTGTGTTGTTTCTGCCGTGCGACAAGCGGGAATCGAACTGAGGACACCGATCCGATTCCCAAGTGCCCGTCGTAATGGTTGGTGCTTAGAACTTGAGACCGGCCTCGCGAGCCGCATCGGCCAGTGCCTGGATACGTCCGTGATACTTGAAGCCTGAGCGATCAAACGCGACCGCTTCGACGCCGGCAGCCCTTGCGCGCTCCGCGATCGCCTTGCCGACAGCAGCCGCGGCAGCCTTGTTCTTGGTTCCCTTTAGACCTTCGGCGACCGAGTCCTGCAGGGTCGAAGCCGCTGCGATGACCTTGTCGCCCGAGGGCGCGATTACCTGCGCGTAAATGTGCTGACCGGTGCGGTGCACGGTGAGCCGAGCAATCGCCAGAGTCCGGATGCGTGCGCGCGTCGATTTGGCGCGGCGCAGGCGGGAAACGTTCTTGTCCATCGTCATTCTCCGAAGCTGAAGGGTATTGGAGAAACCCGACGCAAAGCCGGGCTTTCGCGCAATTAGACCTTCTTGGCTTCCTTCAAGGTGATCTTTTCGCCGGAGTAACGCACACCTTTGCCCTTGTAGGGTTCGGGCGGACGAAAACCGCGGATCTTGGCGGCTGCCTGGCCGACGGCCTGCTTGTCAGCGCCCTTGATCAGGATCTCGGTCTGGCTCGGGGTCTCCAGAGCTACGCCTTCGGGTGCTTTGAACACAACCGGGTGCGAGAAGCCGAGCGTCAGGCTCAGATCCTTCCCCTGCATCGCGGCGCGATAGCCGACGCCGACAAGCTCGAGCTTGCGCACATAACCTTCGCTGACACCCTTCACCATGTTGTTGATCACGGCGCGGGCGGTGCCGGCGAGCTTGTCGCTATCGGCCGAAACCGGCTTGCACTGCAGCTCGCCATCGTTCAGAGCAATTTCGACGCCCGGAAAAGCGACGGACTTCAGAGTGCCCTTGGGACCTTTCACGGTTACGCCATCGGCGGCAACCTGACATTCGACGCCCTTCGGCAGGGCAATCGGCAATTTTGCTACGCGGGACATTGGCTATCTCCTTTTAGGCGACCAGGCCGATGACTTCGCCGCCCAGGCCCTTGGCCCTCGCCTGCGCATCGGTCATGACGCCGCTGGACGTCGAAACGATGGAGATGCCCAGACCGTTCAGCACCTTGGGCAGCGCATCCTTGCCGCGATATACGCGCAGGCCGGAACGCGACACGCGCTCCAGACGCTCGATGACCGGCTTACCCTCGTAGTACTTGAGGGCGATCTCTAGCTCCGGCTTCCCCTCGACGGCGTTTACCTGCGCATCGCGGATGTAACCTTCATCTTTCAGCAGCTTGGCCAGGGCCAGCTTGATCTTCGAGGACGGCATGCGAACCGTCGCCTTGCCCGTGAGCTGGGCATTGCGAATACGGGTAAACATGTCGGCGATGGGATCAGTCATGCTCATTGCAGTGAATCCTTAAGTTAGCACCGATATCCGCTGGGGCTACCAGCTGGCTTTTCGTAGTCCGGGTACATCGCCACGCATAGTCGCCTCACGCAACTTGTTGCGGCCGAGACCGAACTTGCGGTAGACGCCGCGGCTGCGGCCAGTCAATACACAACGATTGCGCTGACGCGACTCGCTCGAGTCGCGCGGAAGCTTCTGCAGTTTTGCCGAAGCGTCCATCTTGTCTTCATACGAGGCAGTCGGGCTGCTGATGATCTTTTTCAGCTCGGCGCGCTTCGTGGCGTGCTTTTTGGCCAGCTTCTCGCGCTTGACTTCGCGATTCACCATGCAGGTCTTTGCCATTTCGGAATCCTTGGATCAGTTGCGGAACGGGAAGCTGAAAGCTTCCAACAGGGCACGGGCTTCCTCGTCGGTCTTCGCGGTAGTCGCGATCGAGATATCCATGCCACGCATGGCATCGACCTGGTCGAAATCGACTTCCGGGAAAATGATCTGTTCTTTGATGCCCATGTTGTAGTTGCCACGGCCGTCGAAGGCGCGGCCCGAAACTCCACGGAAGTCGCGGACACGAGGCAGCGCGACGCTGATCAAGCGATCCAGGAATTCGAACATGTGAGCGCGGCGCAAGGTGACCTTGCAGCCGATTGGCCAACCTTCGCGAATCTTGAACGAAGCGACGGAAACACGAGCTTTAGTTGTCACCGGTTTTTGACCGGCGATCTTGCTCATGTCGTCCAGCGCGTTCTCGAGCACCTTCTTGTTACCGACCGCTTCGCCCACGCCCATATTCAGCGTGATCTTGGTCAGGCGAGGTACCTGCATGATGTTGGCGTAACCAAAGCGTTCCATCAGCTTGGGCACGACGACATCTTTGTAATGTTTTTGGAAGCGGGTCATTGCGGCAATCCTCAGACGTCAACCATTTCGCCGGACTTGCGGAACACGCGCACCTTGCGACCGTCCTCGAGGACTTTGTAGCTGACGCGCTCTCCCTTGCCCGTCGCCGGATTGACCAGCTGCACGTTGGAGTTGTGGATGGAGGCCTCACGTTCGACGATGCCACCCGGCTGGTTAGCCTGGGGATTCGGCTTGGTGTGACGCTTGATCAGATTCAAGCCGGCAACGACAACGCGATCTTCCGCGATGCGCAGCACTTCGCCCGACTGGCCTTTGTTCTTGCCCGTGATCACGATGACGCGATCACCTTTGCGGATACGATTCATGGCGGAAACCCCGTTACAGCACTTCGGGCGCGAGCGAGACGATCTTCATGAACTTCTCGCCACGCAGTTCGCGCGTGACCGGTCCGAAGATGCGCGTGCCGATCGGCTCGAGCTTGTTGTTGAGCAGCACGGCAGCGTTGCCGTCGAAACGGATCAGTGAACCGTCGGCGCGACGCACACCCTTCTTGGTGCGCACTACGACCGCGTCGTAAACTTCACCTTTCTTCACCTTGCCACGGGGGATTGCGTCCTTGACCGTGACTTTGATGATGTCGCCGATTGCGGCGTAGCGACGCTTGGAGCCGCCGAGTACTTTGATACACATCAGTTCGCGTGCGCCGGAGTTGTCGGCGGCGGCGAGATAGGTCTGCATCTGAATCATTATTGTTTCTCCTCAGACCTGTCTTACTGCGCGGCGCGGGTGACAATCTCGACCACGCGGAAGTTCTTGGTCTTGGACAACGGCGCGCATTCCCGGATGCGGACGACATCGCCTTCCTGACACTCGCTCTTCTCGTCGTGGGCGTGATACTTGGTGGAGCGACGGATGATCTTGCCGTACAGCTCGTGCTGTACTTGGCGCTCGACCAGTACGGTCACCGTCTTGTTCATCTTGTTGCTGACCACGCGCCCCTGGATGGTGCGGACAGCCTTTTCGGTATCGGTCATGGCGTCGGTCCTTACTTCTTCTGGCCGAGCAGCATCTTGACCGTCGCGATCTCGCGACGAACGCGCTTGATCTCGTGCGTCTGGGTCAGCTGGCCGGAGCCTTTTTGCATGCGCAGCTTGAACTGCTCGTTGCGCAGATCAACGACGTGAGCCGTCAGATCCTGCGCGGACTTGGTACGAAGTTCTTTCAGTTCCATCACAACACCGTCCGGGTCACGAATTGAGTCTTGACCGAGAGCTTGGCAGCAGCGAGGCGGAACGCTTCGCGGGCAGCGGCTTCATCGACACCTTCGATTTCGTACAACATGCGCCCGGGCTGGATCGGCGCGACCCAATACTCCACGTTGCCCTTGCCGGCGCCCATGCGGACTTCGATCGGCTTCTTCGTGATCGGCTTGTCCGGGAAAACGCGGATCCAGAGCTTGCCGCCACGCTTGACAAAACGGGTGATGCAGCGACGAGCAGCTTCAATCTGACGCGAAGTCAGCTGGCCGAACTCGGTGGACTTCAGGCCGTATTCGCCGAAGCTGACCTTGTTCGCGACGAAACTCAGGCCATCGTTGCGGCCCTTAAATACCTTGCGGTACTTGGTACGCTTGGGTTGCAACATGATCAGGCTCCTTGCTTCGGCGCGCGGCGCTGCGGACGCTCTTCGCTGGCCTCGGCCTTGGCAGCTTCTGCCGCCTGTGCCAGGTCGAAGATCTCGCCCTTGTAGACCCACACCTTGATGCCGATGATGCCGTAGGTAGTGGATGCTTCCGCAAAACCATAGTCGATGTCAGCGCGCAGGGTGTGCAGCGGCACACGGCCCTCGCGATACCATTCCGAACGAGCGATTTCGGCGCCGTTCAAGCGGCCGGCTACGTTGACCTTGATGCCCAGCGCGCCAATACGCATCGCATTTTGCACCGCACGCTTCATCGCGCGACGGAACATGATGCGGCGCTCGAGCTGCTGAGCGATCGACTCGGCGACGAGCTGTGCGTCGAGCTCGGGCTTGCGAACTTCGGTCACGTTGATATGGGCAGGTACACCCATGATCGTCGAAACTTCCTTGCGAAGCTTCTCGATGTCTTCGCCCTTCTTGCCGATCACCACGCCCGGGCGAGCGGTGTGAATCGTGACGCGCGCGGTCTTCGCCGGACGCTCAATCAGGATCTTGCTGATGCCAGCCTGTGCGAGTTTCTTCTTGAGAACCTCGCGCACTTTGAGATCAGCGGCAAGGTAGCCGGCAAACTCGCGCTTGTTGGCATACCACTTGGAGTTCCAGTCCTTGGCGATGCCAAGGCGGATACCGGTAGGATGAACTTTGTGACCCATCGTTCTAAGTCCTTCGCTTAACTGCCGGTACCGACAACCACAGTGATGTGGCTGGTCCGCTTGATGATGCGCGTGCCACGGCCCTTGGCGCGGGCGGCGAAACGCTTCAGGGTCGGGCCTTCGTCGACGAAGATCTTGGCGACCTTCAATTCGTCGACGTCGGCGCCGTCGTTGTTCTCGGCATTGGCGATAGCCGACAGCAGCAACTTCTTGACGAGGTGTGCGGCCTTCTTATCGCTGAACGTGAGCAGATTGGTGGCTCGGTCGACCGGCATGCCGCGAACTTGATCAGCGACCAGGCGGACCTTCTGCGGTGAAATGCGCGCGCCGCGCAGGATTGCTTTGGTTTCCATCGCAGTGCCCCTTACTTCTTATCGGCTTTCTTGTCGCCGGAATGACCCTTGAACGTCCGGGTCATGGCGAACTCGCCGAGTTTGTGGCCGACCATGTTTTCGTTGATCAGCACCGGTATGTGAGCCTTGCCGTTATGGACGGCGATCGTAAGACCGACCATATCCGGAAGAATCATTGAACGGCGCGACCATGTCTTGATCGGGCGCTTGTTGTTTGCGGCAGCAGCGGCCTCCACCTTTTTTTGCAGGTGCAGGTCGATGAACGGGCCTTTCTTCAGTGAACGAGCCATGATAAGTACCTATCAGCTGCGACGATCGCGCACGATGAACTGGGAAGTGCGCTTGTTCTTGCGCGTCTTGTAACCCTTGGTCGGCATGCCCCAGGGCGAAACCGGGTGAGGATTACCCTGTCCGGCGCGTGCTTCACCACCACCATGCGGGTGATCGACCGGGTTCATAGCCGCGCCGCGAACGGTCGGGCGAACGCCGCGCCAACGCTGGGCACCGGCCTTGCCGATGTTCTCCAGATTGTGCTCAGAGTTGCCGACTTCGCCGAGGGTAGCGACACAGTCAGCCGGAACCTTGCGCATCTCGCCCGAGCGCAGACGCAACGTGGCGTAACCGCCTTCGCGTGCAACTAGCTGTGCCGATCCACCGGCGGCACGTGCAATCTGCGCCCCCTTCCCCGGCTTCATCTCGATGCAGTGAACGGTCGAGCCGACTGGGATGTTGCGCAGCGGCAGCGCGTTACCGACTTTGATCGGAGCATCCCGACCAGCCATCAGCTGATCGCCTTCCTTCACGCCCTTGGGGGCGATGATGTAGCGACGCTCACCATCCGCGTAGCACAGCAGCGCGATGTGCGCGGTGCGGTTCGGATCGTATTCCAGACGCTCGACACGAGCCGGAATACCTTCCTTGTCGCGCTTGAAGTCAATAAGACGGTAGTGCTGCTTTGAACCACCGCCCTTGTGACGAGTGGTGATGCGACCGTTGTTGTTGCGGCCGCCGGTCTTGTTCTGCGCTTCAGTCAGAGCGGCATATGGCGAACCTTTATGCAGTTCCGGCGTAACCACGCGAACCATCGCGCGGCGTCCAGCAGAAGTCGGCTTGTAATCAATCAGTGCCATGGGTTTCCCACCTTAAGCCTTGGCCGTTACGTCGATGCTCTGACCTTCGGCAAGGCGGACATAAGCCTTGCGCTGGTCGGAACGACGGCCCGAGCGTTGACGGAAGGTCTTGGTCTTGCCTTTGGCATTGACCACATTGACCGCCTCGACTGTGACGCTGAACAGCTGCTCAATCGCAGCCTTCACGTCTGCTTTCGTCGCGGTCGACGCGACTTCAAACACATATTGATTGGATTCGGCGAGACGCGCTGTCTTTTCCGAGATGCGCGGCGCACGAATCGTATTAAGGAGACGCTCGTTCATGCCAGCCACTCCTCAATCTTCTTCACCGCCTCGACCGTCACCACGACGTGATCGGCTCGCACGAGAGCGACCGGGTTCAAGGCATTGGTGTCGACGACTTCGAGTATTTTGTGGTTGTTGCGCGCGGCGAGATACAGATTCTCGCTGACGCTCTCGCTGACGATGATCGTCTTGCCGGTGAATTTCATCTCACCGAGCTTGGCAATCAGCCCCTGCGTCTTGGGAGCGTCGACGTCAAACTCGGTCACTACCTGGAGACGATCCTGACGGATCAGCTCGGACAAGATCGAGGCGAGCGCACCGCGAAACATCTTCTTGTTGACTTTCTGCGAAAAGTCGCGCGGCTTTGCGGCAAAGGTAACGCCACCGCCGACGAAGATCGGAGCGCGGTAATCACCGTGACGCGCACCGCCACCCTTCTGTTTCTTGAACTTCTTGGTGGTACCCGAGACCTCCGAGCGCGACCGCTGAGCCTTAGTGCCTGCACGACCAGCGTTGCGATAGGCCGTTACGACCTGGTGCACGAGATCGCCGCGAAATTCCTTGCCGAAGACGGCATCGGAAACGTTCAGCGGCGAAGCACCGATAACATTGAGTTCCATGGCGTCGCTCCTCAGGCCTTGGCGGCCGCGCGGATGATGACGTCGCCGCCGGTCGAACCCGGCACCGCGCCCTTCACGGCGATCAGGTGGCGTTCGGTATCGATCTGCACGACTTCAAGATTCATGGCCGAACGCGTGACGTTGCCCATGTGGCCGGACATCTTCTTGCCTGGGAACACGCGACCCGGCGTCTGACGCTGACCGATAGAACCCGGCGAACGATGCGACAGCGAGTTGCCGTGCGTCGCGTCACCCATGGTGAAGTTCCAGCGCTTAATAGTGCCCTGGAAACCTTTGCCCTTGCTGACACCCTGCACGTCGATCTTCTGACCGACCTTGAAAACCTCATCGGCTTTCACTTCAGCGCCGACATTGAAACCACCAACCTCGGCGGCATCTACGCGGAACTCCCACAGACCGCGGCCAGCTTCGACCTTGGCTTTGGCGTAATGACCTGCACTGGGCTTGTTCACCAGCGAGGCACGCTTGCTACCTGCCGTAACCTGCACCGCGTTATAGCCGTCGCTTTCAACCGTCTTGATCTGGGTAACGCGATTCGGCGTTGCTTCAATCAGCGTCACCGGGATCGAGCGACCGTCTTCGGTGAAGACTCGGCTCATGCCGCATTTGCGGCCAACCAATCCGATACTCATGTTCGTGTCCTGTTGCCTGTGTTACGCCCGGACTCAGTAAAGCTTGATCTGCACGTCCACGCCGGCGGCGAGGTCGAGCTTCATCAGGGCATCCACAGTCTTGTCATTGGGATCGACAATATCCAGCACGCGCTTGTGGGTGCGCGTCTCGTACTGATCACGCGCATCCTTATCGACGTGCGGCGATGTCAGAACGGTGTAACGCTCGATCTTGGTCGGCAGAGGAATGGGACCGCGCACTTGGGCGCCGGTACGCTTCGCAGTCTCCACGATCTCGCTCGCGGAGCGGTCGATCAGGCGATGATCGAATGCCTTCAGTCGAATACGGATCTTTTGGTCCGCCATGGCCGAAATCCTTCAGTAAAAGAGCGACGGGAGTGGGCAACTTCATGTGCCTGTCCCCAAAAATTCGGGCGAACCAGAAAACTGGTCCGCCCAGACAAGAAAGTGTAGTACGCGCAAAGTCGCCCGTCAAGCGGGCTCGATACGCGACGACTCCATGTCTGGCGAACACGAGGCACATCCTGTGCCTCTTTTCGCTGTAGGGGCCGCTCCGCTCTTAACGGAGCAGCAAATACCGCTTTGTATTAAGCAAAAATCTTGGCGACGACGCCGGCACCGACAGTACGACCGCCTTCGCGGATCGCGAAGCGCAGGCCTTCTTCCATCGCGATCGGCGCGATCAGCGTGACTACCATCTTCACGTTGTCACCCGGCATCACCATCTCCACACCTTCCGGCAATTCCACATTGCCCGTCACGTCCGTCGTGCGGAAGTAGAACTGCGGACGGTAGCCCTTGAAGAACGGCGTATGACGACCGCCTTCGTCCTTCGACAGCACATACACTTCCGCTTCGAACGTCGTGTGCGGATTGATCGACGCCGGCTTGCACAGCACCTGGCCGCGCTCGACGTCGTCACGCTTCGTGCCGCGCAGCAGCAGGCCCACGTTGTCGCCCGCCTGGCCCTGGTCCAGCAGCTTGCGGAACATTTCAACGCCCGTCACGATCGTCTTCACCGTCGGACGAATGCCCACGATTTCGATTTCGTCACCGACCTTGATGATCCCGCGCTCAATACGACCCGTCACCACCGTGCCACGACCCGAGATCGAGAACACGTCTTCCACCGGCATCAGGAACGGCTTGTCCAGCACACGCACCGGTTCCGGAATATACGTGTCCAGCGCTTCCACCAGCTTGATGATCGCCGGCACGCCGATTTCACTCTGATCGCCTTCCAGCGCCTTGAGCGCCGAACCCTTGATCACCGGCGTATCGTCGCCCGGGAAGTCGTACTTGCTCAGCAGCTCCCGCACTTCCATCTCGACGAGCTCCAGCAGCTCTGCGTCGTCGACCATGTCCGCCTTGTTCAGGAACACCACTACGTACGGCACGCCGACCTGGCGCGCCAGCAGGATGTGTTCACGCGTCTGCGGCATCGGACCGTCAGCCGCAGAACACACCAGGATCGCGCCGTCCATCTGCGCCGCACCCGTGATCATGTTCTTCACGTAGTCCGCATGCCCCGGACAATCCACGTGTGCGTAGTGACGGTTCGGCGATTCGTATTCCACGTGCGCCGTCGAAATCGTGATACCGCGCGCCTTCTCTTCCGGCGCCGCATCGATCTGGTCGTACGCCTTGAACTCGCCACCGAATCGCTCGGCACCGATCTTCGTCAGCGCTGCCGTCAGCGTCGTCTTGCCGTGGTCTACGTGACCGATCGTGCCGACGTTGACGTGCGGCTTGGTGCGCTCGAATTTACCCTTAGCCATGACTCAAAACCTCAAACAGTGAATAGCGTTGACGACGACTTAACCTGCCTTCTTCATCACCTGTTCGGCGATGTTGTTCGGCGCTTCAGCGTAGTGATCGAATTCCATGGTGAACGTGGCACGGCCCTGCGACATGGAGCGCATCGACGTGGCGTAACCGAACATCTCGCCCAGCGGCACCAGCGCGTTGATGACCTTGCCCGACGGACTGTCATCGGAACCCTGCAGGATGCCGCGACGACGGGAAAGATCACCCATCACGTCGCCCATGTAGTCTTCCGGCGTTACGACTTCGACTTTCATGATGGGCTCGAGCAGCACAGGACTGGCCTTGTGGAAGCCCTCCTTGAAACCCATCGACCCCGCGATCTTGAACGCCATTTCGTTCGAGTCGACTTCATGATACGAACCGTCTACAAGGCGGACCTTGATATCCACAACCGGGAAGCCGGCAAGAATGCCGTTCTGCATCGCCTCGCGAATACCTTTGTCTACAGCTGGCACATATTCCTTCGGAACCGTACCACCGACCGTCGCATTCTCGAACGTGTAGCCTACGCCGCGCTCCTGCGGTTCAATCTCGAGCACGACATGACCGTATTGGCCCTTACCACCGGATTGGCGAACAAACTTGCCGTCCTGCTTGACCGCTTTACGAATCGTCTCGCGGTATGCGACCTGCGGTTTGCCGACATTGGCTTCCACGTTGAACTCGCGCTTCATGCGATCAACGATGATTTCCAGATGCAGCTCGCCCATGCCGGCGATGATGGTCTGCCCGGATTCCTCATCAGTGCGCACACGCAGCGATGGATCTTCCTGCGCAAGACGCGACAGCGCCATGCCCATCTTTTCCTGGTCAGACTTCGTCTTCGGCTCAACCGCCATCGCAATGACTGGCTCGGGGAAGATCATGCGCTCAAGCGTGATGACGTTGTTCGGCGCGCACAGCGTGTCGCCCGTCGTGACGTCCTTCAGGCCGACCGCGGCGGCGATATCGCCGGCGCGGACTTCCTTGATTTCGTCACGCTGGTTCGCGTGCATCTGAAGAATGCGGCCAACACGCTCTTTCTTGCTCTTGACCGGGTTGTAAACTGTATCGCCAGAGTTCAACGTTCCCGAATAGACGCGGAAGAACGAGAGTGACCCGACAAACGGATCAGTCATGATCTTGAACGCCAACGCTGAGAATGGCTCGCTGTCGCCGGCTGCACGCGTCGCTTCCTTCTCGTCCTCGTCAATGCCCTTGACTGGCGGACGATCAGACGGCGCCGGCAGATAGTGGATAACCGCATCCAGCATCGCCTGTACGCCTTTGTTCTTGAACGCCGTACCGCAGAAAACCGGAATAAGGCTCGTCGCCAGCGTGCCGGCGCGGATCCCCTTCATGATTTCCTCTTCCGAGAGATCACCCTCTTCAAGGTACTTGTTCATGAACTCGTCGGACGTTTCTGCCGCAGCTTCTACCATAAAGCTGCGCGCGGCCTCGCATGTCTTCACGAGAGCGGCCGGAATGTCGCGATACTCGAATTTCGTTCCCTGGGCTTCCACATCCCAGTAGATCGCCTTCATCTTGATGAGGTCGACCACACCTTCGAAATTCTCTTCCGCGCCGATCGGCACCTGCATCGGCACAGGGTTGGCGCCAAGACGGGCTTTCAGCTGCGACACGACCTTGCTGAAGTCGGCGCCGGTGCGATCCATCTTGTTGACGAAGGCCATGCGCGGCACGCCGTATTTGTTGGCCTGACGCCAGACGGTCTCCGACTGCGGCTGCACGCCGCCGACTGCGCAAAGGACAAACACCGCACCATCGAGAACACGCAACGAACGCTCGACTTCAATGGTGAAGTCAACGTGTCCCGGTGTGTCAATGATGTTGAACCGATGTTCCGGGAAAGACATGTCCATGCCCTTCCAGAAGCAGGTCGTCGCAGCCGACGTAATCGTGATGCCGCGCTCTTGCTCTTGCTCCATCCAGTCCATC